>NZ_JAZFTO010000400.1:0-29476 GCF_036446775.1 Candidatus Desulfatibia sp. | reverse complement strand
CGCACGGCCGTTTACGAGGAGTTTTACGGCAAGTACCCCAACTCCACGAAGCTCTTTTTACCCAGGCTGTGCAACCATTGCGAGGGCAACAAGGAGGACAAGATTCCGCCCTGCGTCAAGGCATGCCCGGAGTACCCCAAGGATAGGAGAAAGCTCACCACTTCCGACGGCAAGACCATCCGTTACCGCGGCGGTGCCACCTACAAACGTCCCGACGGCTTGATTCTGTTAGACAATTCTCTGTGCATCGGGTGCGGCAAGTGCATCGAAGCCTGTCCTTACGGTGCGCGCAACTGGAATAAACTGCTGCTGTCCGGCAAGGACAAGACCAAAAACGCCATCAGCAAGTGCACCTTGTGCCAGCATCGTATCGACCAGGGGGTCGTTCCGGCCTGTGTTAACATTTGCCCAGGGTGGGCGCGGCACTTCGGCGATCTGAACGACCCCGGCAGTTCGGTTTCCAAGCTGGCCAAAGAGTTCGGACTGGTGGGTAAACGCAAAAAAACCACCCTGCTCCCGGGCGAAAACACGGTTCCCATGTGCTTTTACATCGACAATCAAGGGGAACTTGGAAAGATGGCTGCGGCCAAAAGGAAGTTCGTGGAGAACGAAGCCTGGGTGGACCAGCATATTTAATGCAAAAGGAGGAACATATAATGAGACGAGACATAACTCGCCGTGACCTTATTAAGCTCGCGGCTGCAAGTGCGGCGGTCCTGGCCACCGGTAAGGCCACCGTTTCCCGGGCCCTGGCCGGAACTGTGGATTTCGCTGAAGGCGGCCAGGATTTTTCGCCCAAAACCGGTACTGAAAGAAAGAAGATCGCTTCGGCCTGCTGGACGTGTGTTACCAGAGATGCCATGGTCGGCTATGTGGAGGATGGAAGGCTTGTCAAGCTGGAAGGGCAACCGAATTCCATCAGGGGACTTGGTAAAATCTGTGCCAAAGGGGCTGCGGGAATCAATCAGCTCTACGACCCGGACAGGATTCTGCATCCCATGAAAAGGGTCGGAAAACGCGGCGAAGGCAAGTGGAAGCGGATATCCTGGGACGCGGCCTTGAACGAACTGACGGGTCGCTTGAAGAAGCTGCGCGATGCGGGCCGTCCGGAAAAATTCATGTTCCAGTTCGGCCGCATGAAGGCCTCACAGGACAAGATTGTGCAAGCCTTCCTGGGCGGTTATGGTACCAAGACCATCGCTAACCACACCTCCATCTGCGAGGGCGGCAAGTGGACGGCCCAGGAGCTGACCTGGGGCGGCCATTACGACAACTGGGATTTTGACCACACCAAGTACGTGCTCAATTTCGGCAGCGCTTGTCTGGAGAACCATACCAACCACATTCCCGTGGCCACGAGGCTGATGGCCGCCATAGCGGATCGCAAGGTGAAGATGGTTACCTTCGATGTAAGAGTCTCCCACACGGCGGCCAAATCGACGGAGTGGGTACCTGTTAAGCCGGGTACCGACCAGGCTGTGATCCTGGCCATGTGCCAGGTGATCATGAAGGCCGGACTCATCGACAGGAAATTTTTCAAGTTTATGAAGGTGACCGCAGATCCCGACGCCTCCACGGATGCAAAGGTGGCGGCCCTGAAAAAACACCTGGCCAAGTACACGCCCCAGTGGGCCGCGAAGATCAGCGGGGTTCCGGCTGCCAAGATCAAGTCCATAGCCCTGGAGTTTGCCAAGACAAAACCGGCCTGTCTGGTCAGCTACCGGGGTGCCATAGCCCATTACAACGGCAATGAAACCGAGCGGGCCTGCCAGATGCTGGCCGGCATTACCGGTAACATTGATAACCCGGGCGGCCGCTGCAAGGCGGTGGGCGCAGGTTGGACGTATCCCAAAGGACCCAAGAAGCCCAAGGGCAGAGGGCTCGACCTCGCTGACGGGTTTCCGGGCCAAACCGCTTACCCGACGCATCATGTGAGTCATCAAGTACTTAAGTTGATCAAGGACGGCAGGAACGGGCGGCCGGAAATTTATATGTGGTACTGCTACAACCCGGTGTACGCCAACGGCGAGGTACAGGAGAACATCGATATTCTTAAAGATGAAAGCCTGCTCCCCTACACTGTCTGCTCCGACGCTTACTATGGTGAATCAACGGCCCTGGCGGACCTGATTCTGCCCAACCCGTCCTATCTGGAGTGGTGGGGTTGGGAAGACATGGTTTCGCCGGCCCAGATTGCGGAGTTCTACATCCGCCAGCCCTTTGTGAAACCGTTGGGCGAGAGCCGCGACTTCAATAACGTGGTGATTGAGCTGGCCAAAAGACTTGGTTTTTCGCTGGGGTACAATTCGACCGAAGAGTTCCTCAAAAAATCATGCGAAATGACCCCGGGCGTCAAAGAAGCCGGTGGATTCGAGTACATGAAAAAACACGGCGTCTGGCATGATCCCAAGGCCAAGCCCGCTTACTACACTTACAAAAAGGAGATCAGTAAAGCTGCTGTTAAGGCCGACGGCGTCATTTTGGACAAGGCCACTCAGGTTTACTGGAACTGGAAAAAGGTCAATGTCAAAAGTGAAGCCGAAGCCCGGAAGACAGGCTACACCAAAACCAAAGGTGCCTTTAAAGGCTATGTGGGCCAGAAGATCGGCAACAAGGTCTACCAGGTGTTCAAACCGGATGCGGTCAACAAGTCCGGCTACTTTGAGTTGTATTCCGAGCTTTTGAAAATCAAGGGGTTTCCACCCCTGCCGACCTTCATGGCCATTCCGGAGCATCAGAGAATGGGATCGGATGACCTTATTCTGACGACCTATAAGGTCCCGGTAATGACCCACTCCCGCACGGCCAACTGCAAATGGCTAAGCGAGATTTACCACGACAACCCGGCCAAGATCAATACGGAGACGGCTAAAAAGCTGGGGATCAAGGACGGGGCCAGGATCAAGATCAAATCGGCTGTGGGTGAATTTACGACCACGGCCAACGTGATTGAGGCGATTGTACCCGGCGTTGTAGCGGTATCTCACCACCGGGGGCACTGGGAGTATGGCCGCTACGCGTCCGGCAAAAAAACCCCCTTCGCCTCTGGGATTGATGATCCCGATCTCAAGCTCATGTGGTGGAAAAATCATGGCGTGCATCCAAACTGGGCCATCCCCAATAGTCCGGACCCGATTAACGGCATGATGAGGTGGTTTGATACGGTGGTCCAGGTGACCAGGGCGTAAATAACTTGCCCTTCTTTTTCATCGTTGGAAAGAAAGGGGCCATGGAATACTGGAATGATGGGATCAAAGGGGAATAGACGATTTTTAAAAAATTGTTTATTTTAGAAAAGAACTAATAAATGCCGTATTACCTTCTTTCCGCCCCATGTTCCATCTTCCAGTATTCCAACCCTCCATAGAGTCTAAATGCGGAGGCAGCACTTAACCCAGATAATCGGGAAAGTGTCTTAGGTGAACTAAAGTTTCAAGTGAGCTAAAGTTTCGGAACTCTATCTATCTCAAATGGAGTAAATTAAATTCCAAATAACAAATATCAAATATCAAACAAATAACAACACGCGGCGCAAGCGCCTGCGCTGCGCGTGACCGAAATGGAGAAATTACAAATATCAAATTGCAAATTACAAACAAATCACAATGACCGAAATTCAAAATAACAAACTTTGGAATTTCCTTAAGATTTGGTGCCTGTAGTTTGGAATTTCCTTGGAATTTCCTTGGAATTTGGTGCTTGTAGTTTGGAGCTTGTTTGTTTTTTGGTGCTTGTAATTTGTGATTTTAGACACAAAACTCCAAGGCAGAGCCGGAGAACTCTGACCTGGCTCTCCGAGGCGTAGGCTCTACGAGCCGGAGGCCCAAAGGACCAGGTTTTTCAGGACAAAATAAACAGATTGAGTGGAACTAAAACCTTAACTTTAATCACTTTAGATCACTTTAAACTTTAGTCACTTGTACAAAGGAGGTTAAATTGGCTGATATAGAAACAAAAGACCCTGGTGCCGAGGCCAGGCACCGTAGCGATATCTACGGCCTGCTGGCTACGATCTATCGTCAGGAGATTACCTCAGATCTCCTTGGGCAGATAAAAGACCCCCAGTTCCTGGGGGCTCTGTCCGTTTTGGAGGTTGAGGGCATCGACGGTCTTATGCAGAAACCCGCAGCGGAGTTGTTGGAGGACCTGGCGGTGGAGTATACCCGCCTTTTTTTAGGCCCCGGCAAACACATTTCTCCCCATGAGTCAGTCCATCACCAACGGGAAGACGGTCAGTGGGGTATGCTCTGGGGAGCATCAACCGTCGAAGCTAAGAAATTTATTGAGGCCACCGGACTTTCCTATACGGATGATTACAAGGGCATGCCCGATCACATCAGTGTGGAGTTTGAATTCATGCAGCAGCTCACGCTTCGTGAAGAACAGGCCTGGAAGGCGGCGGATGCGGCCAGGGCGGGTGCTTGCCGGCAGGTTGAAAAGAAATTCATCGAGGAACACCTCATTCGCTGGGTTCCCGCTTTCTGCGAAATGGTAATACAAGAAGCAGAATTGCCGTTTTATCAGGCGGTGGCGATATTGACCCGCAGTTTCATTGAGTTTGAGATGAAAGAAATGAATCGAAATGGAGATGGTGTCAGTAGTTGACACCAGAGGACTTAACCCTACAACGATACTTAAGGTGATCTATTTAATGCGTTAATTCTTCTTTTTTGATGCGAAAGATAAGCAGAATGATTCTTTTCCCAAAAGCAAGTTCCGGTCATTTCCTATCATTAAAAACATGGTAAAATTGAGAACAAAAAAACAAATACGATTTCTACTAATATCTTTAATCTGTTTAGTGGTTTCTATCGAAGTTCGTGCAGAGCAAAAAGTGCAAGAGGGGCAAACAGTTTTTCCGGTGCCTCCTCCGCTTGTTTACCGGGAACTATTTCCCTGCCAGGCTTGCCATCGTAAAGACCTTCGGGGCCTGAGCAGCCAAATTTACGGGGGAAAATCTTATCTTGGAAAGTATCTTAGAGCACCTGATCCCAGGCCGAGAATTCTGGTGCGTATGCATGGGAATATTAATCTGAAACATGGCAAATGGCACTGGTGCCTGAACTGTCACAGTACCGATGAAAGAAACTATCTAAGATTAATCAAGGGCGAACTTATATCTTTTGAAGAATCTTATCTGCTTTGCGGACAGTGCCACGGAACGATTTACCGTGACTGGAAATGGGGTATTCACGGCCGGAGAGTGGGCCAGTGGAACGGGAAAAAACTATACCTGCTCTGCGTTCATTGCCATGACCCTCACAGCCCTAAGTATCGAAAAATTATGTCGGAAGATCCGCCCCGCCCTCCCAGTTATGGTCGTTGGGAGTCGGAGGATTAACATCATTAAACGTTATGCGGAATAACTAACGATTTAAGATAAGGATCAAACGTGAAAACAGAATATGGAAATGCCATGAGCAGGCGAACCTTTCTGAAAGCTGGTGGAATTGCTTCTGCTTCGCTTGCACTCGGCGGTTGCGGCTTGGGGGAGAAGTTGCTCCCCGGTGACTTTTTAAAAGAATTTGTTCAGTCCCATTTCAAAGAGATGCGCCCGGATGAAATCAAGGAAGTTAAGCAACGTTTACAGAAACAGTATCAGAAAAAGTACGGCCGGGAGTTTATCTTGGGGACCGAGCCGCCCTTCCCCGATGTACTTTTTGCCTATGGACTGGACCTTTCCCGGTGTATCGGCTGCCGGCGTTGCGTCTATGCATGTGTTCAGGAAAACAATCAAAGCCGCCGCCCCCAGATCCAGTGGATAAGGGTTCTGCGTTTCAAAAAAGGAACCATGAACTTTGAAGAATCCGAGCACTACTACGAGGCCGGCATGGTGCCGAAAGAGGGATATTACACCATGCCGATCCAATGCCAGAATTGTGAGAATCCACCATGTGTGAAGGTGTGCCCGACCAAGGCCACCTGGAAAGAACCCGACGGTATCGTTGTCATTGATTATAACTGGTGCATCGGATGTCGGTACTGTATGGCGGCCTGCCCCTACTGGGCCAGGCGGTTTAACTTTGCCGAACCGGAAATTCCCACCGAGGAGTTAAATACCAATCTTCACTACCTGGGAAATCGGCCGCGAATGAGAGGAGTAGTGGAAAAATGCACTTTCTGCGTGCAACGTACCCGCAGAGGGCGTTACCCGGCTTGTGTAGAGGTCTGTCCGGTTGGGGCCCGAAAATTCGGAAATATTCTTGATCCCGCCAGCGAAATCAGTCTGGTGTTAGAAAATCAAAGGGTTTTCCGGCTTAAAGAGGACCTGGACACGCAACCAAAATTTTATTATTTCTTTTCTATCTGAAGATCTGTTTTTATGCCAAAAAAAGAAGGGACAAAACTTATCCGGAAAGTCATCCATTTTTTCAGTCAGGTGAAAGATAGACTGCTGAAAGGGCCGCCCATTTATTATGTTTGGGTCTTATTTCTTCTGGCTTTGATCGGTATCGGTGTGTGGGCTTACGGGTACCAGTTTAAGGACGGGCTGGCGATAACCGGAATGACCGATCAGGTGTCATGGGGTTTGTATATCGGCAACTTCACATTCCTGGTGGGTGTAGCTGCCGCCGCAGTATTGTTAATCATTCCGGCCTATATCTATAATTTCGGCCCCATAAGAGAACTCGCAGTTTTGGGAGAGATTCTGGCAATCAGTGCTCTTCTTATGTGCCTGCTCTTTGTGACTTTGGATTTAGGGCATCCGCAACGATTTTGGCATATTTTGCCCTTTATTGGTACCCCGAATTTTCCTTCATCCCTGCTGATCTGGGACGTTTTGGTCTTGAACGGCTACCTTTTTATTAGCCTTGCCATTTCAACATACCTTCTGGTCGGGATTTACCTGGAAAAGAAGGCGAAAAAATGGATTTATATGCCGGTTGTCCTTCTTTCCATACCCTGGGCCATTGGCGTTCACATAGTAACCGCATATCTCTTTAACGGGCTTGGAGCACGTCCTTTCTGGAATACTGCCATCTTGGCACCACGTTTTCTGGCCTCGGCCTTTAGCTCCGGACCGGCACTTTGTATAATAATTTTTCAGTTGATTCGTAAGTTCACTAAGTTCAAGGTTAAGGATGAAGCCTTGTTCAAGATTGCGGAAATTGTCTGTATCGCAATGGGAATCAACCTGATTTTTCTGGGTGCCGAGGTCTTCAAAGAACTCTATACAGGCGGCTGGCACATAGCACCTTTGGTTTATTTGTTTGCCGGGCTCCATGGATATACAGGACTGGTAAAATGGATCTGGACGGCCGTTATTTTTAATTGTTTGGGTTTTCTCTTGTTTCTTATTCCCGCGACCAAAAAAAATTTCGTGAGTTTCAATCTTGCCTGCATTCTTATTGTTGTCGGAGTCTGGCTCGAAAAGGGTTTGGGCTTTGTTGTTCCGGGTTTTATCCCCACCCCCTTGGGCGAAATATGGGAATACTGGCCCACAATGCCGGAAGTCCTGATATCAGTTGGCGTATGGGGCGCAGGCCTTCTCTTTTACACTCTGGCCCTTAAGATCGTCATACCAATTGAAACCGGAGAAATGAGAGTCCTGGGGGCTTCATCCGTCCAATCTATTTGATGAAAAAGGTTTGGCTAAAAAAATTTGAAATTCTTATCTTCAACACGATGGATTAAATTAGGAATAGAGCTGTAATGCTGCGCACGAAAACCTTTTTGAAAATATTTCTATTACTGTTTGGTGTTTACTGGCTTTTTACCAATCAAGCAGGGGCATACCATGTTGGTCATAAAAAATTTGGCCCTGCTTCAGAAAAAGTCTGCATTCTCTGTCACCTCGAAGTACAGCCGGGAATTTATAACCAATGGAGCGAGAGCCCTTTGGGACAGGCAGGGGTTGACTGTGTGATGAGAAGACTCGAATTCTTTGAAAGTAACCTGATCAGTAATCTGTTCAAAATCGGGTATCCCCTGAAGCGCGAGGACGTCATAGCGCTTGATAAAATTGGAAGCAGATTTGACTCTAAAAACAGAATCAAACTATTCGAAAAGATATTGCTGGATCGAGATTTTATTCACAGCCGAAAAGATATTGATTATTTTATCAGGACAGAGGTTATTTTAGATGCCTTACGTTTGCTGGATGAACATTTCCTGCCGATTGCCAATGCGCTGATTGATGAGTTAAGCCAACTAGAAGGGTGGGAAAGAAGGGAAAAGGCGTTGTTGGCCTCCATGGCTGCAAAAAGAGGTATTCGCTATCGATTAAATGCTGCGTACTTGCTGAGTGTGTTGCCGCCGTTCGGCAGTGGTTTAGAGAGAATTGACAACGGAGAATCTTTCCAGGCTATCATCGATGTAATGAACTATACATCTTATTTAGCCGACCTGTTTATCTACAAGGGCGACAAAGATATATTGAATGCGTTGATTGCATATATATCGAAAGCCTACGGGCTTCCGGCCGAACATTTGTCGCAGATGTTCGGCCGGATGCTTTTGCTCAGGCCAAAGGTCTTTATTTCAACTCTAGCGGCCCAAGATGAACAAACCGTCAATACTGTGATTAACTCATTGCACTTTGGGATTCGCAATAACCGGGAGAGGGAAAAGGTTAAAGCTGTTCTGCAAAAGAACTTATTCACTACGGATAAGCGCAGCCAAGGGATCATTTATTTAATCATGAACAAATTTAGTACTCTAACTGATCACGCTAATAAGACTCTTCCGAAAGTACCGGATTCACATGCGGATTCAGGGAAATGACTTTCAAGCGCCGGCCAGAAAACACCTCTGAAACAAAAACTATGCCAAAGATTGTTGGGCTTGGCATCTGCTTGATTTTTTTGCTGCCCGTGAAGCTCAGTTCCAACGAGGGAATAAGGCATATCCGAGTCGAACACGTCATGGATATTCGCCGAGAGTTCAATCAGCCCACTGAAGTAGCCGTTGAGAAAAACGGAAGGGTCTTTATCCTGGACGGTGCCAACAACCAGGTTAAGATATTCAACCAAAAAAGTGAGTTTGTTCTGGCCATTGGGCGGGCTGGGGCGGAAAACGGAGAATTTCGTAATCCGGTGGGAATGGATATTGATGAACGGGGACATGTTTATGTAGCAGACACCGGAAACCAGCGCATACAAATATTTAACGGCAGCGGAAAATATTTGCGAAAGATCGATCTCACCCCATGGAAAGCCCGTCCGGTTGACGTAAAAGTGTCTAAAGGGTCCGGTCGCATCTACGTGAGTGATGCAAAAAACCATCGAATACTCTGCTTTAACAGTGACGGCTCTTTCGCCTTTTCCTGGGGTGGCCTGGGAGAACAGTTAGGAGAATTCAGGTTTCCGGGTATGCTGGCCGTTGATATAAACGGGGATATTTATGTAGTGGATATCCTAAACGGCCGCGTCCAGATATTCGATCATATGGGTAAGAATCCCAGGCAAATAGGAGAATTGGGGGTTTTAGCGGGTCAATTATTTCGCCCCAAAGGGATCGCTATTGATGATCGGTCTCGTATTTATGTGTCTGACAGTTATACGGGAATTATTCAGGTATTTGAAAAATCAGGAAAGCTACATGGCATTTTATCCGGACAAAAGGACGCTTTTCTACGGTTAACCACTCCTGTCGGTATGGCCCTTGATTCTAATGGTTGGCTATATGTCGTTCAGTCAACGCTAAACAAAGTAAGTGTTTTTAAGTTCCGTGATAAAGGTGCCTAGTGAAATCGATTGCAATAATTCTACTCAGCGCTTTATACCTCCTGGCCCCTTCGGCACAGGCAATAACTAAGCAAACTTCCAAAGAATGCCTCGTGTGTCATGTCCTGTGGTTTGATGTTTTTAAAACCGACCAAAAAACTTTGATAGAACAAAGAGACTCCTCCATTGACATTGCAGGCTCCACGGGACTGGCCTCATCTGAGGAAATGTGCGTCACTTGCCATGACGGATATGTTGTTGACAGCCGAGTTAAGATCGTCAAAGGGAACCCCCACCAAGCGCTTAAAAAAAGTTCTGACAGGCTCAAACTACCGCCAAGCTTTCGTCTGGACAGCAACAATGAGATTTATTGCGGCACCTGTCACACCCTTCACGATATCAAGGTGAGCGGAGAGGCGGGCAGCACACCGTTCATGCGCATGGACAACGAAAGGTCTCAGATGTGCATCGCCTGTCACGTTGACAAGACCGGGCCGCAAGGATATTCCAATCATCCGGTTCTAAAGGAAGCAAAAAATTTTCCTCGCCTTGAGGTCGCCAAAAAAGGATCTAAGTTCGGTCCCGGCCAGGAAATCATTTGTCAATCGTGTCACAGTGCTCATGGCGAGCGGGCCATGGCACCACAATTTCAGGGCTATTTCCGAATCCATAATGTTCCTCGATTTGGCCCAAACTCCCCCGACAATGATGGCGGTAAAAACAGGGTAAGCATTCAGCCCCTCCTCCCAAATACGAGGGGGAATTTCCACATATTTCGCTAATGAACCGCCGGTCTTCATCTATAGTAAGCATCGCCCCGGCAGGCGGGGCAGACAGGGCCATGGTTCAGCGGGTAGGATTCCCCGCATTTGGGGCAGGGACCCGTCGGTACCGGCTGCGAGTCCTTTAGAGCGCGGGCAAGGCGAACCGCGCAATGGACGATTATTTCCGGGGCCGCCGCCAATATCTCTGCGGCCAGCTGCTCGAAAGGGGGTTTTTCTCTGGGCCGGCCGGTCCTTTCAAACCAGCTACGCACAATGGGATACTCTGAAAGCCGGTCATAATTCAACCACATCCGCATCCCGGCAAGTGTTTGTCGGTCGTAAGCAGTAAAGGCGAATTTTCCCCAGTCAAAAACCTGCAGAAAACCGTTGCCTAATGTGCAAGGGGTGAGTATCTGAACGGCGTCCGGGAGACAGGCCACGGTTTCACAGACCACATTCAAATAAGGCGTCGGTCCCAGTTTTTCCAGCGCCGTATCCAGCATCAGGCCGCCTAGCAGGATCCCGGGAGAACGATAACCGTGGAATTCTTCCATGCGGATTAAAAATTCTTCATATTCGCTGCCGCAAACTTTAAAGTTTTTCATGATACCTTTTAAAACTTAAAACTATCTGAACTGTAATAGCGAGTCCCAGTGAAATCCTCCAATTGGAGGTCTGCTACGCAGAATTTTACGGGACAGGCTGCATTTCCCGTCCCACTTCAGCGGGTTTTTAAGAGAGTTTCAATTTACGTTTTGCTATCTTTTAGGATTCACATTCGGAACATATTTATGGAAATCGCTATAAAATTAACATAAGAGTGTCAACAAAATTTTGACACTACCCTGACAAATCGTGTAAATCATACAAAGAAATACTTCACCAAATCTATTCCGTGCACTAAGCTATTGACAAGCAAATACAGACAAGCTCCCATGATGGCAAACCCGAAAGCATAAAAAACCAGCCGTAAAGTGTGCGGCTCACCGGCAACCAGGGCCTCTTGTAATGTGCCTTGCGCATGCATGCGCTCTATCCATGCCGGTCGTTCGTGGCGGACTTTCGCAAAATCGGTGCTGCCTTCGAATATGGTTAGATCCATGGGAAAGTTATGACGCCTGAGATGTCCGATGAAAAAGTGAATAGTAAACACGTGGGCCATGGCCAGAATTGCTTCGATGCGGTGCACCCACAACACCGCGTTAAATACCCAGCCGGGCATGTAACGGCTGGAGAAAACCGGATTGTAGAGAATCAAACCGGTGCTGCCGAGGACGAAGATGCCCCACATAACACCCCCGTAATCGAACTTTTCCCAATAGGTCCAGCGGTCGAATCGCGGATGGGGGTGCTTGCCCGCCATCCAGCCCAGATGCTGAAGCCCCTGGCGCACATCTTCAAAGCGGGGCAGAAGAGAATCGGGGCCGTAAATGCTGCCGGGGAATCGCCGCCATTCGATACGGCCCAGCATATATATGACGTGAATACCAAAAGCGGCAAGCATAAAAAGGCCGGCCCACTTATGGACTTGGAGGGTCATGTTGTAGCCGCCGAAAAGGGATGCTAAAGATCGACCCCACGCCGTTCCGCCGAACAGTCGCGCTAACCCGGTAGCTGTCTGGGTGACAAAGGTAACGATCAAAACAGCATGAAAAAATCGTTGCGTCTTCGTGAAACGCATGATCCGCCGGCTTCCGTCAGACGTTTCAGGCTTTTCGGTGTTGCGGAACTCGCGCCAACCCCAAAAAATCGAATGTGGCAGAAAAACGGCAAATGTACCGACGGCGATCGCCATCATAGCCCAAAAGGCGTAAAAAAGCAGTGGAAAACTTTTTTGGGTG
Source organism: Candidatus Desulfatibia sp. (assembly GCF_036446775.1). Classification (NCBI taxonomy): domain Bacteria; kingdom Pseudomonadati; phylum Thermodesulfobacteriota; class Desulfobacteria; order Desulfobacterales; genus Candidatus Desulfatibia; species Candidatus Desulfatibia sp. Next base: position 17,206 of record NZ_JAZFTO010000400.1, on the reverse strand, counting down.
GTCTTATATGCCGGGTTGGGTTCATGGACGATATAGGCGGCAAACGCTTTGGTCGCCCCCTTGTGGCACTTGGCGCATATCTGCACGAACCGCCGTCGAGGGTTTAATTTTGAAGAATAATGGCGGTTACCGGCAATGGGATCCGGGCCGTGGCACTGGCGGCAGGCGATTTGGGAGCGCGCGTGATGCAGGCTTCGGCCCTGGCGGGGATGACATCGAACGCAGGCTAATTGTTTGTAGAACCTGAGCCCCAAGTGAGCGTCCGCCAGCAATCTGCGGTAGCGGACTCGCGCGATCTTGCGGTATTGGATAACCCTCGCATGGGCCGGGGCGTCTTTTTCCGAGAAAAACATATAGGAATGGGCATTGCGCCGGTCAGGGCCGGGGCGCCCGAAGGACAATTTTTTCACCGAGGAATCGGAAAAAGTCCTTGGAGTCCGATCTTGCGCCACGGCCGGTTCGTACAACAGAACCAGGAATAAAAGCAAACCGATGGTGCGTCGCCATCCCGTCGCCGTCTCAGCCCCGTGCGAAGGTTGACGGCCGGATAGGCCGTTGCCGTTGACAGGGTACTCCCGGAAGACTTTTCTTTGAAATTCCGCGTACATTTACCACCTCGGCCGGGTTTGATGGACGCGCAGTAAACTTTTTTGCGACAAACTGTCGAACAGCTTTTGCAGGACCGCCAGGTCGGTGTTTTGGTGCTTATGACAGGTCTGGCATGAATTGGGGACGGCGGGATCGGCCAACGTTTCTTTGGGCAGCAAGGCCTTGAATGTATGCGAGCGGGTGACCATTGTCCCTGTCCCGTTTTTAATGATGCGCGGCATGTGACAGCCAATACAGTTGGCAAACGAGTGGATGGAGTGGGCCATGTTGCTGTTGATCACCTTGTGGCATTGCAGGCACTGCTGGGATCCGGCCCCTTTGGTTTGAAATTGCGTCGGCGGTGTCCCCAAGCGGTGGACATAGTGGCATGAAGTGCACGTGACGCCCTCCCTGGCGTGTATAGACTGCTTCCAATCGTTGAATTGCATGTAGCGCCCTTTGGCAAACTCATTGGGATAGACGAATTGACTGTCGCCGGCAGCATAGGAAGTTGCTTTATAATAGATGCCCAAAGCCCGGCCGGGAATATATCCCACCGGCCAGTCTATGTCCTTAACTTTGGTGGATTTACCCCGGCTGTGGCAGGCACCGCAGATCTGGGTCCGGAAGCCGGCGGATAGGTAGGAGGGGTTGACGATCGTCCTGTGTTTTTCAAAAACTGCCGTCTCGGGCAAAGCCACATGAAGGGAGGCCGGACCATGGCAGGCTTCACAGCCGACCCTTGCTTCTAAGAAGGTTTGTTTTTCCAGGTTAACGCCGGTGACGTGGCAGCCGGCGCATTTTTTGATCCAGGGACGCCGATCCCAATCTTCCTCCCGGTAGGCAATCCAATGCTCTTCCTTGGCGCTGTATTTAATAGGCGCAACATAAAGTGTCCCGTTTTTTTCCACCAGAAATCCCTGCTCCCACTGCATGCCTAAAGTATATTTTACTTCGCTGAGTTCGGGGATATAGATCTTTTCCACCGGCACGCGCAGTGATTTTTCAATGCGCTTCAGGTCGGAGCGGATGATTGCAGGATCGATGGCAGCCACCAGGGCATCCAGGTTTTTTGTCACGTCTTGCAGGGTTCGACTGTGCAGGGTAGTTTTCCAGGAATTGTAATGCTCCAAATGACAGAATTCGCACTGGTCGGACCCAACGTACGTTCTGGGTTTGGACAACAATTCATCAATGTCGATCCGGATTTCACCCGTTTCAGGGCCGCAACCTGTCAGTCCCGCGATGACAAGGACCACCATACCAATTTTCAACCAACGATTGATCTGCATACTTCCTCCTCCCCGAGGCGGAAAAGAAACCGCCGATTCAACTTTTCTCAGATCAAAATTTAATCCCGGCAAAGAAATTGAACTGCTGTGTCAGGTTATATCGTTAGCCGGTTATTCCCAATTGCTTAAGCCTCTCGATATCGGCAGCAAAATGCATCAAGGCGCGATCGACAAAAGGCCCCCAGCATGGACGGGTTGTAAACTTCAGATTTTTTGAATTATGGTCATTATTCGTTGGTTTTGACTGCGTTAAGGGTGCTTTGCTGTCGGCATAACTCTTCAGGATCAAGTCTTAATATCTTTTTCAGACGTTCGGAATCCTGCCGGATTTTGGAATTATCTGAAAGGGAACTGCAAATCCAGGCAATGGCCGCGCGCACTTCGGGAGGGGCGTCATCGTCTGCCAAATGATAGTATCTCCAGCGGCCATCTTTCCGGCTTTCAACGAGGCCTGCCTGCGTGAGGATAGACATGTGTTTGGAAACCGTTGAAGCTGCGAGTCCCAAAAGTTCAATGATTTGGCATACACAAAGCTCCCGGTCCTTCAATGCAAACAGGGCGCGAACACGATTTTCATCGGCCAGCGCTTTGGTTATTGTCATAATATGAAGCATTGCATCTCTTCCAATTCGTTATTTGGCGAAATATAAAAGTTAGAAAATCGTTTGTCAAGTATTATTTCGGCAATTGCAGATTTTAGGTTTTAAAAAATGACGGTTGCAGGGGTAATTTGATTGTAACCGTGTAACACTCGGGGATTGGATGAGAAATGCGTTGAATTTACAGCATTGCCTTAAAAACATCACAAGACCGGCACTTTACCATCTTTTCTTTCCAGTTATTATGAACGATGCCTTCACAAATGGTACCATTGATAAACCAGCAGAGCGTACCGGATTTAAATTCCCAGGCCGGGCAGCGGCTCTTAGTCTCAGGGAGACATTTTTTAATTACCCAACATGGCTTCAGGTCTTTTTTGTTTTCCTTTAGTCTGGAGATCAGGAAAAACATCTGCCGCTCCGCATGGGTCGGTATGGTTCGCCAGCCCTGTTCATAACTGTGTACAGCCTTAATGGACGTTCCTAACAGCTGGGACATCTGCAATTGGGTCTTGCCCAGCATTTTACGGTAATGTTTAAATTCTTCGCGGTCCATGGGCAACTCCCAAAAGCTAATTATAAAATAGAAATCGACCTTTTTATATACTTTGTAGTACCCATGTCAATAGTTAATTAGTGTAACCGTTCACAGGTTCAGAGGTTCAGGGTTCAAAGGTTCAGAAATTTGAACCGTTAATTTGTGAGTTCTGAATAGAGAAGGCATGAGAATAAAACGATTTGAAGATATTGAGGCATGGCAGTTGGCCCGGGAGTTAACTCGCAAGGTCTACGGCCTGACAAAGAAGGCCAAATTTACTCGTGATTTCGGGTTGAAAAAGCAAATCCAGGATGCAGCAGGCTCATCTAAAGGGTTCATAGGTTCAAGGTTCGGGGCTAGTTAGTAAAGGTTAACAAAAAAAGAACCCTGAACGGTGAACTCTGAACCTGTGAACGCCTACTAAGTAGTTTCCGTCCGGAATCGAAAAAACTTCAAAAAATTGAGTTGAAAATACATCATTACATTAGTATACATTTAACCTGTTTAAAATATTGCCCGTTTTTGTTTAAACACCATTGAGATCCCATAACTATCACTAACAAAGGAGGGCTTATGTATCTGCCGAAAACGTACGAGAACTTTACAAGCAAATTCCCGGAAGTTTCTGAAGCTTATAATCAGCTGGGCATTTCCACGCGGGAGGCCGGGCCCCTGGAGCCAAAGGTTCAGGATCTTATCAAGTTAGGTATCGCTATGGGTGCCAATTCCAGAGGCGCTGTCATGTCTCATACGCGCAAGGCCCTGGCATCCGGTGCTACCGTCGAAGAAATTACCCATGCCGTCTTATTGTCCACAACGACTACGGGCTTTCCAAACATGATCGCCGCCATGGGCTGGGTCGATGAGGTACTGGAGAAACAATCGTAGTGCTCTAATTTATTCATGAAACATGATCAGGGTTGAAAATCTCAAAAAGAGCTTCGGTTCTCAGGTGCTGTTTGACGGTATCAATTTCAAGCTTAATCCCAGAGAGCGGATTGGACTTGTCGGTCGTAACGGTCACGGCAAAACCACTCTCTTCAGGCTCATCACCGGCCAAGAGGTTCCGGATGCTGGACACATCACGGTTCCCAGGCATTATCGTATCGGCTACGTTCACCAGGAACCGGCTTTTACGAAGGATACTGTTCTTAAAGAGGGTATGACGGGCTTGATCCGGGAAGAACAGGACCACCACTGGAAGGTTGAAAAAGTACTGGCAGGACTAGGCTTTTCCAAAAGAGATATGCAGCGCCACCCCCAAGAATTTTCCGGCGGTTTTCAGGTCCGCCTGAATCTTGCCAAGGTTCTGGTTTCTGACCCTGACCTTTTGCTGCTGGATGAGCCGACCAACTACCTTGATATCACCTCCATACGTTGGGTGGCGCGTTTTCTGATCAACTGGCCCCGTGAATTGATGCTCATCACTCACGATAGGGGCCTTATGGATATGATCGTTACGCACACCCTGGGGATTTATCACCGTAAAGTCCGCAAAATCGTCGGAAATACCCCAAAGTTTTACGCCCAGATTTCCCTGGAAGAAGAGGTATACGAAAAGACTCGTATTAAAGACGAGCGCCGCCGCAAAGAGATCGAGCAGTTCATTATCCGCTTCAGGGCCAAGGCAAGGCTGGCGAATTTGGTGCAGTCACGTATCAAGACCCTGGCCAAGGCGGGCAAAAAGGAAAAACTGGAAAAGCTCAAAACCCTCGATTTTTCTTTTCGAAGTAGTCCTTTTAACGGCAAGCACGTAATGAGTGTCCGCAACCTATCTTTTGCATATGACCCTCAAAAACCGCTGATCAAGGATTTTAATATCACCGTCGGGAGGCGGGATCGTATTTGCGTTGTCGGTAAAAACGGCAAAGGAAAAACAACGCTTTTAAAGCTGCTGTCAGGAGTACTCAGGGCGCAAAGCGGCGAAATCACTTGCCACCAAGCGGTTAAAAAGGGGGTTTTTGAACAAACCAACCTTAAAACCTTGGTCGATAAGCGAACGGTCGAAGAGGAAATTCTCTTTTCACACTCAGATGTTGATCTCCGGCTGGCACGTAATATCTGCGGCGCTATGTTGTTTGAAGGGGGTGCTGCTTTAAAAAAAATTGGAGTGCTGTCGGGCGGCGAAAAAAGTCGGGTAATGTTGGGCAAACTTCTGGCCAAGCCGGTAAATCTTTTGCTGCTTGACGAGCCTACCAACCATCTCGACATGGAATCTTCCGATGCCTTGCTGGCGGCTGTCGACAATTTTGAGGGAACAGTGATTATAGTGACCCACAATGAGATGTTTTTGCACACCCTGGCCGAACGCCTCATTGTATTTCAGAAAGGCGCGGTTTATGTGTTTGAAGGCGGATACCAGCGCTTTCTGGAAAAAGGGGGGTGGGAAGATGAAGCCGAAAAAACAGAATCCGGCCCCAAAGACGCCGACAAGAAAGGCAGCAGGGTAAAATTGACCAAAAAAGGAATGCGCCGCCGCCGCGCGGAGTTGATCATCGAACGCGCCAAAATCCTCAAACCCCTTGAAAAAAGTATCTTGCGAACTGAGCATGATATCGAAAAACATGAAAAGACTTTAGATGAACTGAACGCCGCCATTCAGGCGGCATCCCAGGCGCAGGACGGTGCCCGAATAGCGCAGCTCTCACAGTCGATCCACCGCTGCCGGTCAGAGATCGACCCGCTCTTTGATGAACTCGAAGAGTACACAAGCATTTTAGAGAAACAAAAGACCATTTTTGAGAATAAAATGGAGCAACTCGAATCAGAATAAAAAAGCTCCCTGCCGTCCGCCGAAGTCGGGCAGGGAGCTTCTATCTTTCATTTGAATTCATCCCGCGCTGTAAGCAGCGGGGAATTCAAATTTAAAGTTTTAAATTTGTTTCTGGACCAGCTAGCTTTCGTCTGCTTGTTGCTCTGCTTCTTCCGGCGGCTCAACACAGGCCGCCCCGTTTCCGTTGGCTTTCAATTTGCCCATGGCCTTGGTCAACTCCATCAAAACGCCGAGGCCCTTTTTTACTTCAGGATCGGAGCAGGCCGAAAAAAGTCCCCAAGGCCCGCAATCCTTGCTGACCGCCAAATCCAATTTGGACGGAATTTCGGCCAATTTCTCCATAAAAGCGACAGACTGAGGATCGGCGATCTTCTGGGCCAAACCCAGAAAGGCGACGATGCCGTCTCCGATTTTGTCGATGTCTTCTGGTGTATACGCAGCAGCGAGCTTTGCATGTATATCCAGCGTGGCCCCAAGAATTCTAAACACACCCCTTTGCTCCAGGTCATCCAGATAGTTGATCACCTGAGGTACGGCCGTCCTCATCAAGGGCTCTGCTGTTTTGGCAAAGTCAATGAAGTTTTCCAGTTGTTCCAATGCAAAGGTGATGTTCTTGACACTTCTGAGCATCTGTTTGGTTAACTTCAACAGATCTTCCAACTGAAAACTCGATTCAACGTCCTGTAGTTCTTTGATCAACATCTGGGTAGCCGGATGGGCAACAACCATCATGTCATCCTTGAGTTCTTGTAAACCTCTGGCGGATTCGGCCAGCGGAGCAATTTGTGCTTCAATGCGATCAAGTCGCTCCATAATCAATTCTTTATTTGTCATAGCGCCTCCTTTAGATGCTGGGGAGCATCTTACCAGCTATATTGAACCGGGGTTCCAAGGGCAATGCAAGACCCTTCAACATCAGGTTCCAGTAAGCCCATTTGAACATCATTTTTCCAACATAGTTCATCTGGCTTTCTTCTAAAAGGCCAAAGGGTCCCAGGCCGGGGAAAGGGAACTTCCCGGGAAGGGGCTCGGTATCGTAGCTAAAATCGATCAGGTAAGCCATACCATGGCTCGAGACTATAAATCAGGTTGAGTGTCCATCATAGTCGGGCCGTGGCTCTTGCCCCTCTATTTCGCGGATGATGTTTCCCACCACGACGTCGGATTCATAGTGCGCAACCGCCCCGGACTTAGAGGTAGGCACATTGGCGGCGTCACCGATCACATAGATATTGTCGAAGCCTTTAGCCTGCAAAGTGCCATGATCAGTATCGACGAAACCCATGGGGTCGCCGAAACCGCTGTCCATGAGCACTTGTGCACCAAAGTGCAGCGGGATGGAAACCAGGATGTCATAAGGAACCGTATCGCCGGTCGCAGATTCGATCGTCTTGTTGCTGACATTGACATTGTCAAGGGAGAAGTTGGGTGTGACTTTGATGTTCTTTTCAGCGCAGACAGCCCCTAAAATCTTTGAAGCCACAGGCTTGGTAAAGGCGCTGTCCAAGGGAGTGACCAATTCTATCTCGATATTGTCCCGCACGCCATTGTCTTTGAAGAACCAGTCTGTGAGATAGACGAACTCCAGAGGCGCAACCGGACATTTGATGGGCAGTTCAGCTATATTTAGTACAATCTTGCCCTTGTCAAAATACTTCCATCTTTTGTAAAGCGCTTTGGCACCCTCCAGGGTGTAGAAGGTATGGACATCGCCGCCCCAGTCGTCCATCATACCGTCGGTTTCTTCCGGCTCGACTCTGCAACCCGTGGCAATTACCAACCAGTCGTAATCGTACTGCCCCTTCTTGGTCTTGACTTGCTTGTTGGCGTGGTCAATGTCGACGATTTCGTCGATAGCTAATTCGACTCCCTCCGGAATGAAGTCGGATTTAGGCTTTACGCATTCCTTGGGCGTGTAAATCCCATACGGAATGAACAGCCAACCGGGCTGATAGTGGTGCAGCGGATCCTTGTCGAGAACCGTAATCTGCCATTCCCTTTCATTTAACTCACGGCGCAGCTTTGCGGCAGCCATTGTCCCGCCGGCGCCTGAACCCAAAATTAAAATTTTTTTCATAAAAACCTCCTTCTCTGAACATTGCTTGTTATAATTCTACACCCCACCAACGCAGTCTATTGACGGCGCGGATACAAATACTAATCTATTTTTTTTGCCAGCAAATCCGCGATGGTTATGGAATCCAACTCAGCATAGAGCGCTTTGCCGGCTTTTTCCCAGGCGGATCGAACCGCACAATCGTCAAATATTGAACATTTTTCAGGATTGCTGATACAATTAACCACCCCGGTTGTACCTTCAAACAGCCGGGTAATTTCACCCAGAGTGACCTCCTCCGGATTTTTGGCCAGCATGTGGCCGCCCTTAGGCCCCCGGGTGCTGGTAACGAGATGGGCTTGCTTAAGGGGACGAATGAGTTGTTCAAGGTATTTAACGGAGATATTCAGCCGCATGGAAATTTCATGCATTTGAACAGACCCCTTGCCCTGATGGCGGGCCAAATCAAGAACTAATCTGGTTCCACAACGGGTTTTGGTCTTAAGTTTCACGAGTTTTTTCTGGCGTTTAATGATTCAGACCAAATTAATCTATATTAATAAAGTATGATATAATTTTATTGCTAAATCTTTGTCAAGCAAAAAAGCCCGCTCTTATTACCCTCGATATCACCATGCCGGAACAATCCGGCATAAAAACATATTATCAATTTAAAAAGCATTCGGCGCTAAAGGAGATCCCGGTTATCATCATTGCTGCCGCTGACGAATCTTACAAAAACTTTCTAAATAAACTCAACGGATTTTCAACCCCGGAAGTTTTTTTAAGCAAAGATACATTAAGAAAAATAGGCGAGGTATTGAATCAAAAATAGATTGGAAAGTTAAACCTGCAAAGGTCTCGCAAAGCCATTATACCGAGCAGAATTAAGCATTAAAAAGGCATTCAAATTCATAGATCCTGTCCTCATGAATCATCTTTGATATTAAGCGCCTGCTGCAACTTTTCTGCCAATGGGTTCATTGATTTTTTACTATCTTTTATAAAAGTTTTCCAATCGCCTTCTTCGGCCAGATCCGCCGGGCGCAAGGTAATTTTCCTGTCAATGGCATCAATTTTTTCAATAATAACCCTGACGGTGTCACCTTCTTTTAATTTTTCGATCATACCGGGAGTGGCGGCTTTGTTAAGGTTAGATTTCGGCAGCAATCCCGTGATGCCCGGTTCCAGCGTGATAAAACAACCGAAATTCTCTTTTTTTTCAATGGAACCCTCTACGGCCTGACCAACCTGGTACTTTTGCGGTACGTTAAGCCAGGGATCTCCTTCAGCATCTCGCAGGCTCAAACTTATGCGCCGTTTATCCGGATCACACACTTTGATCATTACGGAAACTGTTTGGCCGGAGCTGACTACATCTTCCGGATTCAACACCCGTTTGATGTAGCTCATTTCACTTATATGAACCAGACCTTCAACTCCGGGAGCGATTTCAACAAAGGCACCGAATTTCACGCATTGCGTAACTTTGCCCGTGACCTTATCTCCGATTTTAAACCGATCTTCGGCCGTGTCCCATGGATCGCTTCCCAGCTGTTTGACGGATAGGGCAATTTTTTTCAAAGAGGGCCCATCGCCCGCTTTAATGTCAATTATTTTTACTGTAATGGTATCACCGACAGAAACAACTTCTTCGGGGTTCTCTAGGCGGGACCAGCTCAGTTCTGAAATATGAACCATGCCCTCCACACCGGCAGCTAATTCAACAAAAGCCCCATATGGTACAATCCGCGTTATGCGGCCATCTAAAATCGAGCCAATGTTCAGTGTTTCATAAAATTGTTCTGCGGACTTTGCTTGCTCCTGTTGCAGCAATATTTTCCTGGAAACAACAATATTTTTGCCGCGTTCTTCAAGCTGCGTGATTAAAAAATTAAAAGTCTGCCCCACGTAGTCATCAGGCGTCTCCACAAATTTTAGGTCCATCTGACTGATGGGGCAAAACGCTCTGCGATGCAAAATGTCGACATTAAAACCTCCCTTGCAGGTTTGGGTGACTTTACCTTGGACCGGGACTTCGTTGGCATAAGCATCTTGTAAAAGATCCAGACCGCCGATTCCGGAAAGCGCCCTGGAAAGCCTGATTTCACTTTCATCCCTGGAGACTACGTAAAGTTCGATACTGTCTCCTTCATCGTAAGGCATTTCCCCCTGCTTATCCAGCAGTTCCGCTTTATCAACGAACCCGTCGGTCTTGCTGCCAATATCGACAAACACAGCGTCTTGGCCGATTGAAATTATTTTGCCCTTGATTTTATTGCCCACCTGGAGGTTTTCATTAGCAACATTCTGGTAGGATTCAAAAAGTGTTGCAAAATCTTCTTCTTCAGAGCCATTGTCGATATCGTTAAAATCGGTTGACATGCCTGATTCTCCTCATTTAAGAAATTCGGATTAAGCGTTATCATAAGGCCGGATAAACCAAGTAGGATTTACAACGGACAACGGACAACAAACAACTGACACATTGAGTTTTATCTCAATTAGGGTATCATTTTTAGATGCTTAGCCTGCTCATAAAGCTGCTTGGCCAGCCGGACGGTGGCGCGGTCCACCATACGCCCTTCCACGGCCACGGCGCCCAGCCCCTTGTCTTCAGCCTCTCGGTGGGCTGCCAGCACTTTCTCGGCTCTGGCGATATCTTCTTTGGACGGAGAAAAGACCTGGTTAATAACATCGATTTGATCCGGATGAATGGCCCATTTCCCGTCATATCCAAGGGCACAGGCCATGGCGGCGGAACGACGCAGCCCTTCCGGGTCCCTGAAATTACCATAGGGTGCATCAATGGCCCGCAAACCGTGTGCTTTGGCCGCCATAACGATCCTGCTCATTTCAAAATTCCAGCGGTGACCGGGATACACTTTTTCTTCTTTTTCGCCGTGTCCGGAAATGGACACCAGCCGGGCACCGATGGAGACCGAATAATCGACGATACCGAATACCAGGGTCTTAAGCCGGTCGCCGGCCCGGGCGGTTGCCGACACTTGTTCCAGGCCTGCGGCGCTCTCGATGATCGCCTCAATGCCGATACGCCTGGAAAATCCCTTTTGCATTTCAATGCCGTCCAGCATACGGCACACAAAATGGATGTCGCCGGGATGGTCCACTTTAGGGATAACGACGGCATCTATCTGAGGGCCGGCCGCCTCAACAACTTTCAAAAGATCTCGGTAGCCAAAAGGGGTGTCCAGGCCGTTGATGCGGAAGATTACGGTTTTCCCCTGCCAGTCAAGTGAAAGCATCGAATGAATCACAGTTTCGCGCGCCGGTTCTTTGGCTTCCATCGGCACGCTGTCTTCCAGATCGAGCATCACTACATCAGCCTTGCTTTGAGAGGCCTTGATGTGCATCTTTTCAATATGCCCGGGAACCGACAGCGTCGATCTGCTCGGTTTCATAGTTTTATCTCCAGTATTATTTTTTTAAAGCTCCCGCAGGGAAAAGCTGTAATTTCTCAATAACCTAAGATTTAGAAAATCGCCGGGCTTCAGAAAAACCCTGAAGCCCTTCTCCCCCGAGGTGATTGAGAAGTTACGAAAATCTATGTTAAGATATAGAAAACCTGGACTTTTTTGTCAAACAAATGCAATATTAAATCGTATTACGATTTTATGGAACTCAGGCAACTACATAGAACGAGATCTACGCTGCATTTCGAGAAACAGATACTGGATGCTGGTTGCTGGTTGCTGGATACTGGTTGCTGGATACTGGATACTGGTTGCTGGTTGCTGGATACTGGATACTGGTTGCTGGATACTGGATACTGGTTGCTGGATAACTGATTACTGCTTACTGACCACTGACCACTGACCAATGATCACGGGTTGGAGCAAGACGGCAATCCTGAACCATCGGGGATGCTGGTCGAAGATCCTGTCTTTAGCGGGGATTCGAGGCCTTTGAAAAATGTTCAATTTTGTTCAAGGCCAAGGAAGGCGAAAATTTTAACCACAGGAATACATAGAGTATTTCGAGGATTAAAATTTGAGCCTGACGCCGGGATTGGGCAAAAGGGGGCGTTTTTCAAAGGTCTCGATAAATAAGGGGAAATTTTGGATTGGAATCCGATTTATGAGGCCTATGCGGTCAACCGCGAGATGATCTGGCTGAACAACAGCGGCACCACTCCGGCAGGCAGCCACAGCGTTAAAGCGCTATCTCTATATATGCAAGGTTACGCGCGCAAAGGAATTTTAACCGAGGTTGCCAGGCACTCGAAGGTCAAGAAAAAAATAAAAAAAATTCTCTCTGAGCTTTTAAATTGTTCACCCGACGAACTGGGCCTGATACACAACACGGCTGAAGGGATGAATTTCATCTCCCACGGGATGGATTTTGGCGCTGAAGATGAAGTGATCCTGCTTGAAAACGAGTATCCCAGTAATGTGTATCCCTGGAGGCACCTTGAGAAAAAAGGAGTCAAACTTGTCACAACTCCGATGGAAACTTCCCCCGAAGCTTTTCTACAAGCACTTAAACGATTAATTACCGCCAAAACCCGGGTAATCTCGCTGTCGGCAGTGCACTGGTGTACCGGCATGCCCCTTCCATTGGAGCAGATAGGGGCGCTGTGCCAAGAAAAAGGGATTGATTTTGTAGTGGACGGAGCCCAGGGAGTCGGCTCGCAGCTGTTGGACACTCAAAAAGCCAATATCGCCTATATGGCTTTTCCAGCCTGGAAGTGGCTGCTGGGACCGCTGGGGTTGGGGGTGCTCTATATTTCCAAAGAAAAGCTGAACAGCCTCAAGCCAATTTTTATCGGCACTGAATCGGTGGTTCAGCACCAGGAATATCTGCCTTACAAGTCGGAGCTCAAACCTACGACAGACCGCTTTACCATCTCAACCGCCAATTTCAGCGACTGGGTGTATTTCGAGGCTGCTCTCCAATTTTTGCGGGACATCGGGTTTGCGGCTGTGCGCGACAGGATATTGGAGCTGAGTGCTTATTTGAGTGCCGGTCTTGCTAAAATAGGATTTAAAGTGCTTTCGGATCAGTTTCCGGATTATCCCACGGGGATTGTCGTCTGTGAAAAGCCGGGGGTCGGGTCAGATATCATCATGCAGCAGCTCAAGCAAAACAAAACTGTTGCCGCCGAACGGCTTGGGCGCGTGCGGTTTTCACCCCATGTGTATATTTCTCCACAGCAACTCGATGAAGTGCTGAGGGTTCTTAAAAAACTCTAGGGAAAGAATTGTAACTGTGCAAGACCGGACAATCCCAGAGGAGGACAAGCCTCGAAAACGAGACAGGCCGATCGCAGTGTAACGGAGATACTGCCTTCATTGAAGTTGAAGCGGGAATCCAAAAATAATATTCATCACGAAAGCACGAAAGTACGAAAACACGAGAAAGAAATAAATAATAAAATTTTGTGCTTTCAAAATTTCGTGTTTTCGTGATTATTTTTTGTTGAATATTTTATGTTTATAAAATCGACGCAAATTCAAATTATACTATGTTTAATTATGCTGGCAGCATTAACAGGCTGCGAGTCGCTACGGTATTATACCCAGGCAATATCCGGCCAGGTCGGCATTTTAAACAAACGCAGGCCCATCAACAATTATCTGGACAACCCGCAGACGCCCCCCAAACTAAAACAGAAACTCAGCTTGATTTTAGAGCTGCGGGATTTTGCCAAAAGCAAGCTACACCTGCCGGCAGACGACCATTATCTTAGTTTTGTTGAGCTTGAGCAGCCCTATGTTCTCTGGAACGTTTATGCCGCACCGGAATTCTCTTTTGAGCCTAAAACCTGGTGCTACCCGATTGCAGGCTGTACAGCATATCGTGGTTATTTTTCAGAAGAGAACGCGCGTCGTTATGCCGGTAAATTAAAACAAGAAGGCTTGGACGTTTATGTGGGCGGTGTTACGGCGTATTCCACGCTGGGCTGGTTCGACGATCCGGTTTACAGTACGTTTATATATCAGTCCGACGCCAGGCTGGCAGCGCTCATTTTTCACGAACTGGCGCATCAGATAGTATATGTAAAAGACGACTCCACCTTTAATGAAAGTTTTGCTACAGCAGTTGAACAGGAGGGTCTGCGTCGCTGGCTGGCCGCCAAGGAAAATCCGGCGGCCTTTAACGATTACAGGGCAAACTTTCAGCGCAGCCGGCAGTTTATCCAGCTTATTATGCAATACCGCCGCCGGCTTGAAACACTGTACTCTAAGGATTTGCCAGTGCCTCAAAAAAGAGATAGCAAAAGACTATTATTCGAAAAGTTAAAAGATGAATATGAGTTGCTTAAAATGCAGTGGGGCGGATATTCAGAGTATGATGCATGGTTTGATCATAAATTAAACAATGCTCAGTTGATAACCGTGACCGTTTATTATGATCTGGTACCGGCATTTTTAAAACTTCTGCAAACCCGCGGCAATGACCTCCAGCTATTCTACAGCCGATGTCAGGACCTGGCCCAAAAATCCAAAGCAGACCGACGCGCCTATCTTCAGCAATAATTACTTGACAGAATCACAACGTGAGCCCAGATAACGCTTAACAGCTCCGTCTTCTGAATTCGATATCACAACTAATGATTTTCAAAAAGTAAAGGGTGATCGACTATGGAAAATTATGACTACCTTGCCGGTTCTACCAGACCTCCTTTCACCCTGGCTGAAATCATACTTTTTTTAACTGTTATCTATCTTTTCATGGGAAACGTTGGAATTTGGCAGACTTTGCTTGCCGTCTTGCTTCTGATCTATTGGTTTGCCCTAATGGCCGGTAAGTTATGGCCACCTCCTAAATTCAACTTGCCTGTCTCCTCATTGGTGAGGGAAAGCATCCCCAAAGAGAAAAGGTTCAAGGCCAATTTTGTCTGGAGCATAAAATATAAGGTTGGCCTCTGGTGGCATTTTTTTCCAGTCAAAAAATACTCTTTAACCCATAACAGGGTCCTTGAAGAGAAAATATTAACCAAAGACGACTTCAGAACCCCTTTTCCCCTTCCAGACCTGGATCTTGCTCTGGTTCATGGACGCGGCTATCTCTGGCGACTTTATCTATTAAGTATTACTCCCTTGGGTTACATCAACGGAGAAAATCCTATCAGTTTTAGAATTTTAAATAAATTATGATATAAGTATTCACAGCAGCCAAAGGGTGGACGATAAAAAATACCTGGAAGAACTCAAGGTTTTGCCAGGTCTGATTCAAAAGCACCGCCCCGATCTAATCATCTATTTAGCTGGAGCGGACCCGTTTCAGGAAGATCGTCTAGGTGGTTTCTTGCTTACCAAGCAAGGCTTGATGGAGCGTGACACCTACGTCTTGGGGAAATGTTTCGAAATAGGCATTCCCACTGCCATTGTTTTGGGAGGGGGTTACACGCGCAACATCGACGATATCGTAGAAATTCACTTAAATACTATTCGTGTTGTTCATAAATTGCTAAAAGTGGATGTATAGCCGGGATGTTTCATGAGTCAACGACTACCGTATAGCGGGTGGATTGAATTTTCATAGTGTTCTAAAATTGAAGATTCATGAATAGTGTATGTATATCTGATAAAAAGGCAAACAACAATATCTTGGAGTAGCCGGTTGCGATTCAACCCACCTATGAGGAAACACATAGCTGAGATATTCGTTCCGTATCAACGGCATTAAAGGGTTTTGTGGCGCCAGGATATATAGCAGGTATCTGGTGTCGATGGAATCAATCTGTCCTTTTAAATTTAATACGAAATTGGGTTCCCTTTGTTCGATCTACATCAATTTTACCATCAAGCTGATGCTCTGCTAACACTTTGACCAGAGTCAATCCCATTGTATCCGTTTGTTCTATATCAAGGTCTTCAGGAATACCTATACCGTCATCACTGACTGTTAATTCAAGCTCATCTTCACTGATTGGCCGGAGGACAATACTAATTTCCCCTTCTCTTCCTTGTGGAAAAGCATATTTTAGGGAATTAGAAACCAGTTCATTGATAATCAATCCGCACGGAATAGCATTTTCAAGGTCGATTGAAATATCCTTGATGTCAATATTTAAGCTAACTTTGTTTGTATCGACCCCATAGGAGACAAATAATCCATCTACAAGACTCTTTATATGTTCACCAAAGTTAATGTTAGCAAAGTCCTGGGTCTGGTAAAGTTTTTCGTGAATAAGAGACATGGATCTTATTCGATTCTCGCCATCCTTAAACATATCAGCATATTTTTTGTCTTCAATTTTGTCTGCCTGCAGTCTGAGCAAGCTGATTAGTAGCTGCATGTTGTTCTTGACGCGGTGATGGATTTCGCGAAGGAGCACTTTTTTCTCTTTGAGGGATGCCTTGACTTGTTCTTCGGCCCGCTTGCGGTCAGTAATTTCTCTATTTAGTTCAGAAACTGAAGCCGTTGTCTTTTTCAAATCATGTGTCATCTTATCAAAGGCCCTTGAAAGCTGACCGATTTCATCCGTCGTAGTTATGCCTACCTTATAATCCAAGTTACCACTTCCGATAATTCGGGTTCCCTCTTCCAGTACTGCTATTGGTCTTGCAACACTCTGATTAATCCATAGTAATATTCCTATAATACCTAAGGTAATGATCAAAAGGAGGACAACGGTCAGCAAAGTGGATCTTTTTTGAGATATCACAAATTCAGCTTGAATTTTCTGCTGCAATGGAAAGACGAGAGAAACAGTCGCTTGTGCCTTCACCAGCAACTCAGATTCCAACCTGTCTTGCAGTGCCCGAGAGAATGTGTTTTCTTGTTTACCAGATCGCTGCTTTTTTCTCATACCAATAGTGATCTCAACAAAAACGGTTTTGATCCGTTCAAGGTTCTTAATTATGTGATCTACAGGACTTTTCTCATCTGGGCTTCTAAAGTAACCTCCTGTTAGGCTCTTTGTTACAGAATCGTATCTTGATTGCCACTGTATCAGTGAGCGATCTCCTGGATGCAGCAAATACCCAGCGGTTAGGATTTTCAGTTCAACCACACCCTTTACTATTTCGGCAGTTATTTCCATCTTTTGGCTCGCCTTATTCACTGAGCGAATTGATAGAAAGAGAATCAAGCTAACTGTCGCAGCCAGGACAACGGATAAAACGATGATAAGCTGTACTCTGGTCCTAATTTTCACGAGTATCTCCCTCTAACGGATTATGGTCATTGAATTCGGCTTGACAGCCTCCAACGCATCCAAATAGATGTAATTAAGATAGTTTGGAGCTTTTGTTGCATCTGTTAGTTCATTTTTTATTGCCCATCTTGCTTGGTCTTCTATACCGACGATTAATGCTTGATCTAAAAAGAGAGCAAATTCGCCCTCTTGCCAACCTCTCACCACGGCCTCTTTGTCTAAATTAAGGGCTT
>NZ_JAZFTO010000399.1:0-4676 GCF_036446775.1 Candidatus Desulfatibia sp. | reverse complement strand
GGTGATGGCCCGGTTGGGGCAACCGGTGGGTCCGAAACAGGTTTCGATCTGGTATCCTTTGATTTCAGAGCCCATATCAGACAAAAAGCGAGCCTGGACGGCCTTAACCTCGGCAATCGAAGCCACATTTTTACCTGTCGCGCCGGCTTCTTTTTCTACACGAACCCGAACCTTTTTGCGTACAAAAAAGGGTACTTTTTTGATGGCCGCTTCAGCTTCAGGAGTCCATTTCATTTGATGTTTCCTTTATTCGAGTAATCAAGAATAAGTATTATTTGCAAGGGTCATAAAAAAGGCATCCTTGTTGATTGCGGCGGGATGCCTTTCTGATTGAAGTTGTTTAATTCGTATTCGTATAGAGTTAAATACCACTTACGGGCAAAACGGTCAATCATCAATCTTTAACTCCAATTTTGCTTGTCAATACAGAATAAAGGCTTTTGCTTGTCAATACAGAATAAAGGGATATAATTAGAGAAAAAAAATATTTGGTGCTGGTGAACATTAAAACTATAATCAACGAATCCTTTGATTAAGAGGAGGTATCTGATGGACAAGCCGATTGAAAATTACTGGAAAATCAGGCTGGCGAATCTCAAGGAGGCACTGAAAGCCAACAACTTTGAGGTTTTTGTGGCGGATAACACCGAAGACGCCAAGAAGGTTGTACTGGAACAGATTATTCCCCGGACAGGCGCGAAAAGTGTTTCCTGGGGAGGATCAATGACATTGGTTTCCACGGGGCTGTATGATGCCCTCAAGGGGAGCACTGATATGAAGGTGCTGGATACATATGACAAAAAGCTGTCTCCGGAAGAATCTCTGGAACGTCGCCGGCAGTCGCTGCTGGTCGACCTTTTTCTGACCGGAACCAATGCCGTGACCGAGAGCGGACAGCTGGTCAACCTGGATATGACCGGTAATCGCATCGGCGGCATCACCTTCGGCCCCAAACATGTCATTATCGTGGTGGGGCGCAATAAGATTACCACTGATCTGGAAGAGGCCATGTCTCGCATTAAAGACTATGCAGCTCCGGTCAACAGCATGCGTCTGGACAAAAAGACACCGTGTGCCAAAACCTCTTATTGCGAAGAGTGCAAAAGCCCGGACCGCATTTGTAATAGCTGGGTGATTACAGAAAAATCATTCCCCAAAGGGAGGGTGAAAGTCGTGTTGATTAACGAAGATCTTGGATTTTAAATTTGAATTTCCCGCTGCGACTCGACTGTCTTCGACCCTGAGACTTCGGCGTGAGCTCAGTCGAACGCTCAGACCGAAGGGAGCTCGCCGAAGTCTTGCAGCGCGAGATGAATTCAAATTTATTTTTTGACGGCTACCAGTGAGGCCATAAAGACGGATTCCTTGTGGCTGTGATGTTTTTTTTCCTGATAAAAATGGATTTTGAAAGCTAAAAACGCATGTAAAAGTTCGTTCTCCAGCAAAAGGTGATCCCGGCAGGACGGCTGGGAGACGCCTTTCTCCGGAGCCTTTATAAAGGTTTCAAAAATGAGAAGACCGCCAGGGATGAGCCCCTCGCAGATATAAGGAAACAGCCGCCGGTTTAAAAACCGGATATTTAAAATTAGGCTGAAGTATTCTTTGGGGATGTCATAGTCGTCCAGATCATAGCAGAGTGGATGCAGCCGGGGATGAACTCCGGAAAGACCGGTTATGGCCACATCGGAGACATCCACAGCGATGACATCAAACCCTTGCTTTGCCAGAAAGAGGGCGTTCCTCCCATTACCGGCTCCCAGATCGAGTACTCTTCCCTTGGGCGCCAGGTGATGATATTCCTTTACAATACCTGCGGGTTCCAGGGGATGAGTTTCCTTGAGATATTTTTCGTTCCACTTGATGCGGTCCTGCTTCATAGGAGATATGCTCTTTCCGCGAGACCTTTGCAAAAGGGAGCGTTTTTCAAAGGTCTCGTTCTTTCAGGCAGAAAAGGGCACCGAGTATTTGGTTAACTCTGAGAGCCATAGCTGATCAGTGATGATTTGAACTAAGAGTCTATTTCAAAATCATCTTTTAAAGCGCCGCAAACCGGACATTCCCAGTCATCGGGCAGATCTTCGAATTTTGTTCCGGGGTCGATACCGTTGTCGGGATCTCCTTGCTGGGGATCGTAAACATAACCGCAAACCATACAGACGTATTTGTCCATTTTTTCTCCTCCATTTTATATTTTAATCCACAGATTTCGCAGATTACACAGATTACAATATACGATTTTATTTGCTAATGAAGTCCTTTACTTTTGTTTCGATTTTATCACGGATTTGGCGCATGAAATCGATCGACCGACCGGCCGGGTCGGGCAGGTCCCAGTCCTGTCTCCGGGCACCCGGTACCAGCGGACATTCTTCTCCGCAGCCCATGGTTATTATCTCGTCCGGCGGCAGTATTGATATCGCCGCCTCCAGGGACCGGGGTTGACGGAAGGCCATGTCGACACCCCTTTCCTGCATGACTTCAACCATGACGGAGTTGATTTTATCGGTCGGGACGCTGCCGCCCGTCATTACTTCCAGTTTGTCGCCTCCCAGAAGTTGGGCAAAGGCACCGGCCATCTGGCTGCGGCAGGCGTTTTCGCGGCAGGCGAACAGAACCTTCCTGCGGCTTTGCAGCGGTTTCAACAGATCGGCAACAGCTTTTTCTACATCTTTTTTAACAGCCGGATGTTTTTCCATATCGCCCGCTTCTTCGACCTGCCGGTATGTCAGGCTGCCGTTATAGCCGGCCCCAACAGCATCGAAGAAGTATTTGGCGATCAGGTGAACGCCTCCGAAAAGGTTTTTCCCTCTGGTGGCGCCGAGGGACAGCATAAATCCTCGCCGGTAGTTTCTGGCTGGATCCGTTAGGTTCAATTTATATTTTCGGGACCAGAGCGCCTGACTCCTGTCAATCAGCGCCTTGATCTGGGCGGTAACGCTGTAAAAATAAATGGGCGAGGCCATCAGGATCACATCGGCCTCGCGCAGCAAAGGATAGATTTCAGGTTTCATATCATCGTCTTGAGTGATGCAGAAACCTTTCTTTTCACAGAATCCGCACCCCAGGCATGGGCGAATATGCTTTTTAGCCACTTCAATAACATGTGTCCGGGCCCCTAATCTTTCGGCCTCGCGCATGCATGCCGAAAGCAGGAAGTTTGTATTACCCTTTTTTCTCGGGCTTCCCTGTAATCCCAGTACAAACATAAAAAACACCCTCCGATAATACAATTGCTTCGCAATTCTATATAACGCGGCTGCGCCGCTTAAAAAATGATAGATTTTATCGTTCTCGATTAGGTGAACTCGTAAAAAGTCAAATACTTTGCTTTTTACAAAACTATCAGGTTATGCCTTCCAATGACCGTGTAAGTTGCAGTATTCCCTGGCAGTGACATTTTCGGCATCTACTTTAAACGTTGCTTCCGGAGCTTCGCCGGGATTCAGGAATTGCCGGTAAGACTTACCATCGGCGATAATTTCGATCCATTCGATATAGTGCTCTGCTTCCATGGGATGGGCGACGCTTCCGACCTTGATCTTAACTCCGTCCGGAGTTTTCTCCACTACCGGAACATGCTTTTCCTTGGCGGCATCGACGGTATTTTCAGTCAAAAGGTTCATGGGCTGTCCGCAGCATACAAGTTCGCCCGCTCCGCCATGAAGAACTTCAATGATATTTCCGCAAGCATCGCATTTATAGACTTCTAATCTTTCTGCCATTTTTATTTCCCTCCTTTTTCAAGTCGTTACTTATGAACCCTGAACGGTTACAAATTACCAGTTTTCCCCCAGCAGTTCAAAGTGGGCCTGGCGATGAGCACAGGCCGGGCATTCTTCCGGAGCTTCACTGTCTTCATGGAGATAGCCGCAGTTGCGGCAGCGCCAGACAACCTTTTCATCGCGTTTGAAAACCCGGCCGGCTTCAATGTTGGCCGCCAGGTCAACATATCTTTTTTCATGCTGCTTTTCAGCAACTGCAATCGCTTCAAACACCGGGGCAATGGTTTCAAAGCCTTCTTCAAGAGCGGTCTTGGCAAATCCGGGGTACATCTCCGTATGCTCGTAATGTTCACCGGCGGCGGAAGCTTTAAGGTTTTCGAGGGTTGTACCGATCACACCGGCAGGAAACGCTCCCGTGATTTCAACTTCGCCGCCTTCCAGGAATTCGAATAATCTTTTGGCATGCTCTTTTTCCTGGTTGGCGGTTTCTTCGAATATCGCCGCAATTTGAACATAGCCGTCTTTTTTAGCCTGGCCGGTAAAATAGGTGTAACGATTTCTAGCCTGAGATTCGCCTGCAAAGGCAGTTAATAGGTTTTTTTCAGTCTGTGTGCCTTTTAAACTTTTCACGTTTTTCCTCCTATTTTTTGATTTTGTTAATTATTATTACCCTGATTGAACGAAGAAGCTCAATTAACGATTATGTGTTTCTCCTTTTCTTTTTCAGCCAGCAGCTTTAATTTATAGGCAGAATCCCGCAGGGTGCCATAAAGGATGCCGCACCCTACATCCTCGCGTTCGATATCACCGTGGTTTGCCAGGTCGATCATCTCATCTACCAGCTTAAGGGTTTTGACAATATTTTTGTCGCAAGGTTTCAAAACGGTAATTACTCTGTAATTTGTGGTGTCATATATAAGTTTGGGTAAGGCAATTAACGAGAAAAAAGACAAT
>NZ_JAZFTO010000398.1:0-4621 GCF_036446775.1 Candidatus Desulfatibia sp. | reverse complement strand
TGAAGGATCATAGTCATTAGGAACTTCAGTAATATTATATATTTCTTTAGTCCAGAAAACTTTCTTTGTCTCCCCATCAATTTGCCAACCACCCACCTTTGCTATTTGCCCTGTCGCATTGAGAAACGTCTCGCTTTTAATCAACGCCTCCTCCGCCTGCTTGCGCTCATTTATTTCATCTTCCAGTTTATCTCGTGATACGGTAATCGCTTTGAGCTTTTCTGTCATATGATCAAATGCTCTTGATAGACCACCAATCTCATCTTTTGCTACAGAGGCGATTTTAAAATTCAAATCACCCTCGCCTATGGTTTGAGTTCCTTTCTGGAGTTTTGAAATCGGTACTATAATACTCTTTCTGGTAAAAAATGAGTTGGCTGCAATTATGACCGTGATAAGAATTACTAAAAGTATAACAACCAAACTCGATTTTCGTTGAGCAGACACTAATCTTCTGTGACTTATTTCAATCAATTGCCCGGCGCTGGAAACCATTGTTTGTGAATTCGTCAGCAACTTTCCGACTAATCGGTCTTCCAATTCAGATAATTCAGCAGGCATCTCACTACTGTTCTTACGGCTTGCGTAGTTTGCAATAATCCTGGAAAATATAACCTTCAAACGGTCATGGTTATGTAATATTTCTTTTTGTAAAAGCTGCTCTTCCTTTATTCGGAACTTCATATTATGAATGAGCTCTGTTAGAGAATCGTATCTTAATTGCCATTGCATCTGTGTTCGTTCTGTACGATTCAATAAATAGTCGTTGGTTAAGAGATTGAGATCAAAGACGCCGCTGGTCAACTGGTCGACTTTGTCATCTTCCTCAATCGCTGCTCTCATGTCTTGAATATGAATAAATAACGTAAAGGCTATCATCAGGCCGATAACGATTGATAAAACGGTAATGATCTGGAATTTACTTTTAATCTTCATTATTCATCACCTATCGAATTATTCTCACATTTTCCGGTTTGACGGCCGAAAGCGCATCCAGATAAATAAAATTATAATAATTGGGGAGTTTGGTTTGATCGGTTAGTTTTTTCTTGATGGCCCATTTTGATTGGTTTTCTAATGTCATAAGGAAGGATTGATCTAATAATATTTTGAAGCGGTAGGTTGCGCTTATTTCCTTGAGAAGGGATTCCTCTGTTTTGAGATGTTTAGCTACAATTTTACGGGATTCATCTGGAAATTTTTGGATGTAGTTAGAAGCTTTGATAAGGGATCGGATAATCTTTTCTATTATCTCCGGTTTCGCATGCACATAATCTTGTCTTGCAGAAATGATAAAATATGGAGAATATAAACCTTCAGCAGAAAATGTGCTCCCTTGCTCTCCAAGTTCTTTTCGAGCTTTGTACATTTGAGGGTTCCATGTTGCTATGGCATCAACATCTCCATTAATTATGGCGTCAAACATTTGTTTTGGCTGTAAATGAACAGTTTTAACTTTTTCACGTGGAATTCCATTTAAAAGTAAAACCGTATCCATAAAATATTCCCCGTTTGAGCCAAGGGTTACGCCAATCGTTTTATTTTTTAGGTCTTTGGCTTTGAAAACCCCTCTGTCCTTGCGTGCAACAATAGCAAGATGATGCTCGGCGGTTATCATTATGGCAAATACAATTATTTTACCTCCATTTAAAACAGTGTGCATAAATGGAGTTTCCGAAGATACTCCCAGTTCTGTTTCTCCGGTTACGACTGCATTCAAAGCTGCCTTTCCATGTGGGTATGAGGCTTTTAAAGTTACGTCCAACCCTTGCTCTTTAAAATAGCCTTTTTCAGAGGCTAAAAAAATGGAATAACCGGTAAATGAATAGGGCATTGTAGCAATATTTACTTTTACAAGAGACTCATTTTGGATTTGTGACGGGTCCTTGCAGGACCAGATAACTATTCCGACAACTGCCGCTATTAATGCGAAAAAAAATCCGATTAATGCTTGCTTGGACACGGGAATCTCCTTGGTTTGTTTTATTGTGGTTTTAGCAGGTTAAAATCAATACGCTATCGCTTATCAATTTTCAGCACAGATCGAAGAGGTACCGACAAATCATAATCGCTTCAGGAACAGTACGAAATATAGAAAAGAGAGCGTATTAAAGTATTATCTTTAATTTCAAACTACATGTCAAATTATATTGGTTTATGGAAAAGATTTAAAGGGGTTAGCATGGTTGGGGAATAGATTGCATCATTGAGAAATCCGAGCTAAAAGAGCAGTTCAATCTTAGCCCATATAAAGCTTCAATAATATATTTACCATAACAAGGGCGAACAGGGAGGGAAGCAGCATGGCCTTTACTCTGGCAACGGAATTGGGGGTAATTGTTTTTAGCGCCATAAATCCTCGGCTCAGGCCCAAGTAAAGCCCTGTCAGCAAAACGATCCCCTGGATCGTGGGAATCCACTCGGGGTAAAAAGGGTTAAAAGGATAATCAGCGGTCCCGAAAATGTCCCAGCCCAAACCCAGGGGATCAGATATTACCGCAAAGATGTAATTATAGTTAACCAGCACCGACGGCAGGCTGAAAGCTATCCAGGCAAAGATGCCCACCGGAATCAGGATGTAAGCAAGCCGCAGCGTCATCTCCCGATTACTTGCCGGTTTACCGGCCAGACGGTTGGCGCCTCTGGCTGTTAGGACGAATAAACCCGGAACTACCACCAGGGCTGAACCCCAGATGGCGGCAAGGTATATCAGATAAGGTATGATCTGCCTGCTTTCGGTAACGTTGGCGGCCGCCTTAACAAAACCCCAGGGGCCCAGCATGGTAATACTGAATGCAATCGCCACCACCAGCATGATGATCACGTTGATCATCTCATCATAGCCTTTAAACACTCGATCCGATCCGAAAGGTCTGAAGAAAACCGCGATATTATCTTTGGGGCAGCTTTTAAGGCATTCCATGCAGAATCCGCAGTAATTGTTGCGGCTCATATCCCCGATATACTGGTTCCAGGGGCATGCCCAGCCACCGGGTCCGCCCGTATAGCAGCTTTTATCTTTATGTTTTTTGCAGATTTCAGGGTCTATGGCCCGGATCTCGGTCATAGATGCCATGGAGTAATTTCCCAGAAACCCCCCGACCGGGCATAAGTACAGGCAAAAGACTCTATTACGATACACCAGGGATAGAATCAGGGTCGTCACCAGAATGAGTAGAAACATGCCCGCCGTGGCTACCGGCCGGGTGATCAGAATAATACCGAATGAAATCATCGCCAGAAAAATGAAATTCTGAAGCCACATATTTCGCATCACTTTGGGCCAGTCCTTTTGCAGACCGCTAAACCGATGATGCAGGCCTTTAAAAGGTTTTTGAATATAACGAACAGCGGTCAGGGTTCTGCGGCTGAACCATTCAGCGGGCGCCGGCAGGGGACACATCAAACACCAGATCCTGCCTCCCAGCGGCACGAAAATGGCCTTTAAGGCAAACCACCACAGAATCCAGACAATGACGATCGCGATGTTGCGGTTGCCCACCGGGCTGCCCCACAGGCTGCTGAGTATAAAAAGGTAGAAAATGATCGCGCCCGGCAGTAGAATGAGGAATTGAAAACTGCGGCGTTTAACCAACCATTTCAGCCCCGGCAGCAGTTTGAAGAGATTGATTCGACTGAAGGCGGCGGACCGCGCCCCGGGATTTGCCTGAAACAGTAATATTGCGCTGAATACAATCCAAACAGACAGCGAAATCGCAAAATGATAAGCCGAATTTGGCCTGACAATCAATTCCCCGGTCATAAAGGGGTGGAGATTCCCACAGATCTGGGTACAACGGAAGGTGAACTTGCCTGACTTGTCGGCCACAAACTCTATTTCAGATACTTTGTCCCAGTCGGCATTCAGCTGGCCGTTGTCATCTTCCCAAAGATACTTGAGATAGTTGATCCCCTGCTGTTTGATGATAAATTCCAGGGGGTAACCGTCCAGAAGAAAACCGTGGGTTACATCCAGGGAAGTCGGCTTTAAAATAATTTTATCCCCTTTATTAACTACGATTCTAGCGGGGGAATAACCGTATTTTTCAGCCTTAATAGTGATATTGTGGGTGCGGGTTTCAACAGGCAAATGCCGAATTAACAGCGGAATTGCCAGGGCCGGTACCAGGCTTAACAGAATTAAAAGATATGCTTTTGTTCTGCTTATGTTCTTCAAAGTGTTGACGTTCAAAGGTTCAGAGTTCCTCGTTCAGCCTGCGACGAGCCCTTCGGCTGTGAGACCTGTCGGCGAGCTCAGGTCGAGCCGCTCAGGGTCGAACGGCTCAGCCGAGTCGGGTTCCCTTCGTAGGGAGTCATTAACTCTCCGTCTGAATCCAAAAGGGCTGTGAACGTTAAGTTATCAGGGCTACAGCAAAAAGCAAAAACGTTATGGCCCATATTTTTTTCATCACCCTTTCTCTTTTTACAAAGCAAATTTATTTAAAAACGTTAGATAGCCGGGAATTAAAACAAGTGTATCGGTAAAAATCATCAGACCCAGAATCACCATAATGACGCCGGTAATTTTTTCAAAAAGCCCCAGATGTTTTTTTATCCTGTCAAAAAATCTAAAAAACTGATTCACACCAAAGGCCGTTAAAAGAAAAGGTACCCCCAGACC
>NZ_JAZFTO010000397.1:0-14385 GCF_036446775.1 Candidatus Desulfatibia sp. | reverse complement strand
TGGTTCAGGTTTGGCTGATCCGAGAGAGCAAAACCACAGGAATAGCTGGCTATTTCGCGGATTTTGCGAGTGAGGTATCAGCCAAAGATGGGCTGAAGCTGAGATGTAAAAATGTGAAGTTATTTTTGCGCGAGCCCTAAGCTTCATTTCCCCATTTCCACCAAATTTTAAAAATTCACAAAATCTTTCTTGGCGTCCATGACTTTGACCAGATACCGGCGGGTTTCCTTGTGGGGCAGTTTCCGGCGCAGGGTGTTGAATACGTCAAGGGGATCCAGGCGGTTTATGCGACCGGGGGCCAGGTCGCGTTTGCGGTCAAAGGTCCGCAGGACGTTACCGGCGCCCGTATTGTAGGCGGCGATGACGCAATATTCCCGCGAAACAGGATTTTGAATGTCGTTTAAATATTTATAGTTCAAAAGATGTAAATAGGCGCTGCCGTACTTGATATTGTTGGCAGGCTTGAACAGAAATTCCCTGGTAGGCAGACCGCTTTTTTTTAGAAACTTATTTACATCCTGGCCTGCCGTTGTGGGTACGATCTGCATCAGTCCGAAGGCCGGCGCACTGCTGACCGCATACGGATTAAAGTCGCTTTCGGTTTTCATGATGGCATAAATGAGGTTTTTGCTGACGGAAAACTCTTTTGCGGAGCGTTGCACCAGTATCATGTACTTTTTGGCCCGCACCTGAAGATGGTCTTTGACCATAGCGGTGGTCACGTAGTAAATGGTTTTTACGGTGCCGTTGCTTTTGATTTGCCGGGTTTGCAGCCTGTTTGCGACCAGATGATCCGCAAACCGCTCAGCCCGCCATGCCCAGCGGATATCCTCACCTCCGTGATCTTTAACTTCTCTGTAAAGAAAGGGGACTTCACCTAATTTGATGGGTTTGGCGGTATAAAGATCCACGGCCCTGGGATCATCCGGAGTCAGCAGCGTGGTGGCGATGGCGGTCTTAAGACTTTTTTCAGGTGTTTTCTGATCCAGTGTTTCAATAGTAATAAGGCCCTTGTCGAAATCCACCGCAGCACGCGAAAGATAGTTCTGGGTATATTTGACGTATACCTTGGGTTTAGGCTCTTGGGCCTCTTTTTTGCCCCAGACCGCTAACATCGCCTTTCTGAATGTTTCTATAAGATTTTTAAAATCTTTTTCAAAACGCTTGATATCACGCTCCAGTGACTTGGGATCAGCGGCGTAACGGACCGCTTTTTCGGCCGCCATATGCTGGGCTGAAGCAACATCACCGGTGGCCGCTATCCGGGCTGCACGGAGCATGTCTCCTCTTGAGCATGCTAAAAGAAGACCGAGAACTAAAAGCAACGCGATTCGTTTTTTCATGACCTGATATCAAATCCTTAAATACGAATTTCAGAGTTTCTTCATTTTGTTTACGATCAATTGAGCTATTATCATTATGGACAAGGTAAAATCAACATGTTAAAGAGCACCTCCACGATCGTTTTGGGGGTATGGAAAATGTTGATTTATTTAAAGCTGCTTCTTACGGCGATTTTTTGGGGCGGGACGTTTATTGCCGGCAGGATCGTTGCGCAGGACGTGGGCCCGTTTTCTGCGGCCTTTTTTAGATTTATGATTGCCTCGGTCTTTCTGCTGTTCTTTACCTATAAGCTGGAGGGTAAATTCGGTTTACCCCAAAAGGGGCAATGGATACCTGTTTTTCTACTGGGGATGACGGGTGTGTTTTCCTACAATGTTTTCTTTTTTAAAGGTCTCAAAATAATCAGTGCCGGTCGGGCGGCGGTCATTATTGCTTGTAATCCGATATTTATTGCCCTGCTTTCGGCTTATTTTTTTAAAGAAAAATTAAATCTGATCAAGGTCTTTGGAATTATCATATCAGTAATCGGGGCCGTAATTGTTATTACCAAAGGAAATTTGAACTCTATTTTGGCTGACAATCTGGGTTGGGGGGAAATTTTTATCTTTGGTTGTGTTATCAGCTGGGTTGCGTATTCGTTGATCGGAAAAGCCGTTATGGAGGGTCTATCACCGCTGGCTTCAGTAAGTTACTCTGCCGTTATCGGTGCCGGTTTTCTATTTTTTCCGGCGTATTTTGAAGGAGCCCTGCACCATTTCCGTTATTATTCTATGATTGAATGGTTAAGTCTTTTCTACTTGGGATTTTTTGGAACTGTGATTGGATTTGTCTGGTACTATCAAGGCATCAAAGCGCTGGGCCCTACCAAAGCCAGCCTGTTTATTAACTTCGTTCCGATCAGTGCGGTCCTTTTAGCTTTTTTGATTCTCAAGGAGCCGATCACACCGTCACTGCTTGCCGGGACTATTTTGGTTTGTTCCGGAGTTTATCTTACTAACGCAACGTTTAACAAAAAAGACAAATTAGTCCAAAGAAGGCCAGGGCCAAGTCATTTAAATAGGTAATTGTTGGAATAAATAAAGCTACTGGTTTTAGAAAATTATGAAAATTCCAAGCACCAAAATTCAAACCTCAAACAAATTCCAAGCACCAAAATTCAAAATTCAAAACAGATAGAGCGATGGCGAGACATCATTTCTCTACGCTGCCTCCGGTAGCGCGGACATCTCACAGGGTGGAGGGAACCATGGAGCATATTGACAAAAAATACATTTCTCCTACGGCAATCATTGACAGCGATCATCCCAGCATCATTGAATATGCAAATGACACGGTGAGCGCTGCGGGTAAAGATCCGGTCGCCGGGGCCGTAAAACTCTATTACGCCGTTCGGGACAGTATCTGGTACGATCCCTATTACCCGTTTTATCTTCCGGAGCATTACCGTGCCAGCAATATCCTTAAAAGCGGCCGGGGGTTTTGTATTAGCAAAGCCGCGCTCCTTTGTGCGCTCGCCAGGGCATGCGGCATCCCGTCGAGAGTCGGTTTCGGTACGGTTCGCAATCATCTCGCCACTCAAAAACTGATCGATTTTATGGGTTCGGATGTATTTGTCTATCACGGATTCACAGAGCTTTATCTTGAGGGCCAATGGGTAAAGTCGACTCCAACCTTTAATGCCGAGCTGTGTAAAAAGCATCATGTTGCTCCCCTTGAATTCAACGGTCGGGAAGATTCGATTTTCCATTCCTGTAATATGGATAAAAAGCAGTTTATGGAATACCTGGAATTTCACGGGACCTATGCGGATATCCCTGTGGATGACATTTTGGCGGCATGGGAACAGGCTTATGGCAAGCATCGGGTAAGGAAGTGGATTGACGATTTGGAATCGGTGAAATCTACACCCTCGGAGTCATAGGTTGCAATTACAATAAAAATGTAGATTTTTTAAAAAAAACTTGATTCGTTATTTAAATTCTGGTAGCAAGCATTAAAAAACAGACTGAACCATTTGGGGATTAAAGTAGTCTCAAAAGCCTGGGCCGTAAACTGATGATCTGTGCGAGAAAATGTAGCCTCCCACTGATACGGCCCAGGCTTTTTTTTTGGCCCCCAACCCTGAGTGCCCCCGGAGGCGGGATTTCGCTTTGCTCAATCCCGATGCCGGAATCTTTGACTTGCCGATGGGCTGAATCAGGATTGTGAGCAATTTGGGTTAGCCGCCGATGGAGCACATCTGGTCTGAAATTTTGCCGGAATGATCGTTCCCCAGATTGTGTTCGGACGGCTTGCGGCGGACGGCCTGAATTAAAATTTCTGCCAGCTGGTTGTCAGAACACCCTTTTCGAAGCGCTGTTTTCAGATCTTCCTGACGATCCGATAAAAGGCACAGCCTGAGTTGTCCGCTGGCTGTTAATCTTAAGCGGTTACATGCATTGCAAAAATGCCGGCTGATCGGCCGGATAAATCCGATTTCTCCAAGGGCCGTTTCAAACTTAAAGCGTTCGGCCGGGCCGTCAGTTGTGTTTTTTTCGACCGGGATCAACTCTCCAAGGGTGCTGATGCGCCTTTTTATTTCAGGGGCAAGCAGGCGCCGTCCGGTGGGCATCTGTAAGTTTCCCATGGGCATATATTCGATAAACCGGATGTGAAAAGGGTGCGTGAATGACAGCCGGGCGAAGTCTGTTAATTCATCATCATTAACTCCCGGCAGGGGGACCACATTAAGTTTGATGGGATCAAAACCGATTTGCTGCGCCAGTTCTATACCTTCCCAGATCTGATCAAAGTAATCGTAGCCGGCAATTTCTTGAAATTTTTTTGGGTTTAAGGTATCCAGACTGATATTGATTCTTTTGATGCCCGTGGATTTTATTTTGTAAATGTTGTCTTTTAAAAGAACACCGTTGGTCGTCAGCGATACATCCAAAAGTCCCTCAATTTGAGTCAGCTGCTCCAGAAAATCGTATACCCCTTTTCTAAAAAGCGGTTCTCCTCCGGTGATCCGAACTTTGGAAACTCCAAGGCTTACGCCGACCCGTACAAGTCTTAGAATTTCTTCATACCTTAATATTTCTTTGTGGGGAATCTTTGGAATACTATCAGGAGGGACGCAGTACATGCATTTTAGATTGCAGCGGTCGGTAATAGAAATCCGCAGGTAGTTAAGTTTGCGGTTGTAGTTGTCGATTAAACTTGAATTATGCAACGTTAAGATTTCCTCAGGCCGGCGCTTTTTTTTTAACGATCGTTATAGGTTCAGACTTCGTAAATAATGACAGATTACGGGGAAAATTTTGTACAAAACGCTCCATTTCTAATCAAAGTGTTGGGTTCAAAGGTTCAGAGGTTGATCCCTCATTTAATTACCTCTATGGAATCAATGGTATAGGGAAAAAGCGCGAAGCGATTAACCCTGAACCCTGAACCCTGAACCTTCTAACCCAGACCGACCGTATGTCCGATTTTTTTGCAATCACGCAGTATATAAAGGTCTACGGTCATTTTTATCTGATGAATGACGAGGTCTGAAGTTTTAGTTTTTGTTAAACTTATGTCGGTATTCGGGAATCTCGATGATCGGCGGCCTTTCATGCCCTTCTGTTTTAAAAATATCCGGATGGTATTCATTTTTGACAAGATTATATTGGATCATTTCGCGGAAAAGATCATTTTTTAAATCTACCAATCCGAGTTTTTTTTGGCGGTTGATAAAAGTCATCATAATTACAAAGGCCATTTTACCTAAAGTCCTTGTATCCTGGTTTCGGTGAATGCGCTTGTCCAGATCGACCTGGGCGATGACATCAAGCCCCCATTTTTCGTAGATATCGAGAATCATGCTGGTCTCAACGCCGTATCCAATTGGAAACGGTATGGCTTCAAATACTTCCCTGGAACCGGCATATTCACCTGACAACGGTTGCAGGATCTTTGTGAGTTCCGGAAAATATAAAGAGAATAGCGGGCGGATGACGAGCTCCGTGACCCGCCCGCCGCCGGTGGGCCTGATTTTATTTTTGCCTATGGCAATAGGCCTGTCGTAAAAAGCCTTAACGTATTTAACATTATCATAAAAGAGCAGGGGAGCGATGAGAGCATAGGCAAACCTGTAGTGGATATTTTTGATGTCCGTGTCAAGATATACAATGATATCACCCTCTGTTACGTAAAGGGCCTTCCAGAGGTTTTCACCTTTGCCTTTGAAAGTCTCGAGGTCCGGCAGAATGTCTTTTGCTTCATAAACGTCGGCGCCAAATGCGCGGGCAATCTCTCTGGTTCTATCGGTTGAGCCGGAGTCTACGACAACGATCTCATCCAGAAGCGGGTAGCGGGTCATCAGCTCGGACTTCATGATCAAGATTTCTTTGGCGATGGTTTTTTCTTCATTTAACGTCGGCAGGCACAAAGATATTTTAAGATTTTTCTTTCTTTTTTGATCTACCAGTCGACCCAAGTCGTTAAAATCAGAATAATGAAAAGTATTTTTTTTAAACCAGTCGTTTTTCATCGCACACCCCTCTGTCAATGGCCATCATTACGCCGATGATTTGGGCGATCCCTTTGTAAATGGGTTCAATTTCTACTTTGGCATTTACTTGGTGATGGTTTTCTCCCCGGGTAACACCGAGGGTAACCGCCGGTATTTT
The DNA here is from genome assembly GCF_036446775.1 of Candidatus Desulfatibia sp. Taxonomy (NCBI): domain Bacteria; kingdom Pseudomonadati; phylum Thermodesulfobacteriota; class Desulfobacteria; order Desulfobacterales; genus Candidatus Desulfatibia; species Candidatus Desulfatibia sp. The sequence continues at coordinate 8,389 of NZ_JAZFTO010000397.1, read as the reverse complement.
TTTGGCAAGAAAGATCGAAAGCTCCGACTCGCTGGGTTCACTGATCGGTTCTATCTCCAGTTTTTTCATTACCGCTACGGTACTTTTTACTAAAGGGTGGCTGAACTTTAATCTGGAAGCATTGAGGCTGCTGATGGTTTTTAGCTTCAGGTCGACCTCATATTCATGACTGATACCGCCAATGATATCTTTAATATCGTTGAAAATTGATTTTACCATTCTGTCGGAGTCACTTTGGATTTCAAAACCGAGCATGGCATCATAGGCGATCATGCCATGTTTGAAACCACCGGAAGTTTTACCAAAGATTACTCTTGATCGGGGTTTTTGAGGCAAACGCAGTTTCTGGATCTGGTTGATAACCTCATTAATGACCAGGATTGCATTCGGTTTGAACTTGTGCTCCCATCCGTTGGCTACCGAGATGTTGCACTCCACTTCGCACCTGATCATGCCGTCAGTGTAATAGTTGAGCCGGCCCAGTTCAGCACTCTCTATGCAGACAGCACCTCTAATGGGGGTGTTCCAGGTCTTTAAAAGATGACGTATGCCTCTTAAATTTCCCTTGCCGATAGACTGGATAACGCCTGCCAGGACAATGTCCGATTCAAAACGCAAATCTAATGCTCTGATTATTTCGGGCAGGGATACCAGGATGCCAACGGCAAGGGAATTGTCCAGGATGCCGGCACCTGTAATGGAGTTTTCTTTTATGGTATAATAGTGATCAACATCTCTTGCAAAAACAGTATCAAGATTGGCCACGACGAAAATAGGCGGTTTCGGCCCGGAGGTTCCTCTGATGATTCCGATGGGATTCCGATAGCCGTCGGTGGAACATTCATCGACTTGGAATTCGGCCAGTCTTTCCATCAGAGCCTGAGTCCGTCTTTTTTCCTTAAATGTTGGCGAAGGTATCTGGCCGATCAATACAATATTGGTAATGATGGTCTCTTGGATTGATTTGATGGTGTTGACAAAGTCGGGTAGTTTGTCGAGATAGTGGTCCATAACGGCCTCAACCTGATAATCGAGCGCGTTCTTCGCTCTTTGCGATGCTTTGATAAAGCCCTTTCAGTTGAATTCCGCCGGGGCGGGGCTGTTCGCTTTAGCGAGACTGAAAAAAGCTGCAATTATGTCCAAAAACATTTAAGAATACACCGAAACATAGGCTTAGGTCAATCATTAGTGCCCAAATATTTTCGTATAAAATGAAGGTTATTTTTGATAGTACTGCCTGATGGCTTCACATAACCCCGGTATGGTATACGGTTCGGCCATGATGTCGACCTTGAAACCCAAATCCCTGGCAGTGTCGGCGGTGATGGGGCCGATGCTGGCAATGACAACATCTTTCATCAGGGTTTCCAGTGCATCAGCAGGCAGGAGGGCATGAAAGTTATTAACGGTCGATGAACTTGTAAAAGTGACAAGATTTATGGAGCCTTCTTTCAGTCTCGTTAAAAAGCCAGCGGCATTATCAGTAACAGCTTGATTCTCATATGCCGTGACGTCATCAACGACAGCACCCATTTTTGTCAATTCTACCGGTAGAACAGACCTGGCTTTTTTGGCCCGCGGCAGAAGAATCTTTTCCCCATTAATATCCTGGCCGGCAAAGGCCTTGATAACAGACTCGGCTCGATAGCTCTCAGGCATGATGTCGCTTTTTATCCCGAAATCGAAGAGTCTTTGCTCAGTGACGGGGCCGACGACTGCCGTCTTAATGTGATGCAGGGCCCGCACGTCCCTGCCCATGGCGAAAAGATGCTCGAAAAAGAAATTTACACCGTTTACACTGGTAAAAACCAGCCAGTCATAAGTCGAAATTCTTTTGATGGCCGCTTCCAGGGGCCGGGTATCCTTTGGAGGAACAACCTTAATGGTCGGGCACTCCAGACACTCTGCACCCAGTTCGGCCAGGCGATTTACCAGCTCGCTGGCCTGCTGCCGCGCCCTGGTCACTACGATTGTCTTGCCCATTAAAGGGCGGTTTTCATACCATTTCAATGATTCTCTCAGCTCCACGACATCGCCTACAACAATAATGGCAGGAGCTTTAAGACCGGCGTTGGCAACACGTTTGGCAATCGTTTCAAGTGTGCCGGTAACCGTCACCTGTTTAGGTGTAGTTCCCCAGCGTATCACCGCAACCGGGGTGTCGGGTCGCTTGCCGTAGTGCATCAACTGCTGGGCAATCCGCGTCAGGTTTTTAACTCCCATTAAAAAGACAATGGTGCCGATTCCTGTTGCCAGGGCTTTCCAGTCTATATTCGATTCTTTTTTGGTTGGGTTTTCATGGCCGGTTACGATAGCGAGGGTGGACGTATATTTTCTGTGAGTCAGCGGTATACCCGCATAAGCCGGCACCGCAATTGCCGATGTGACGCCGGGAACGATTTCGAAAGGAATTTCGGCCTTGATCAGTTCCTCCGCTTCTTCACCACCGCGTCCAAAGACAAACGGGTCGCCGCCTTTAAGACGAACTACCGTTAATCCTTCCTTTGCTTTTTTCACGATCAGGGCGTTAATTTGGTCTTGGGTGAAGCAGTGGTCGCCTGCTTTTTTACCGACATAAATAATCTCGGTGTGTTTTGGGGTATAGGCCGACAAGATCGGTGATGCCAGATAATCTTTTATTAAAACGTCGGCTTTTTGTATACATTCCAATCCCTTTACTGTAATCAATCCCGGATCGCCGGGTCCGGCACCGACCAGATAGACTTTACCCTGCATGGCTTATATCCAGATCCTCTTTAAGGTTTTCTATGATTTCTTGAGATCCCATCGCAATCAGGTGCTCAGCGAGGTCCAGGCCTATTTGTGCGGAGGAGTCCGCCGGCCCTGAGAGGGTGTCTTTGATTACGGTGGTTCCGTCGAGGGTTGCCACCAGTCCGCATATGGTGAAAGTGTTATTTTCAATCTTGCCGTGGGCGGCTATGGGGACCTGGCAGCCGCCTTCAAGACGATTTAAGAAAGCGCGTTCGCCCATAACCACGCTTCTTGTCTGAGGATGTTCGAGGGCAGCGACGAGCGGCTCAATTACAGGATCATTTTGTCTGATTTCGATACAGAGGGCTCCCTGACCCACGGCCGGCAGCATAATGGTTTCATCCAGGTATTCGGTGACGCGGTCTTCAAGGCCCAGGCGCTTTACACCGGCGGCTGCCAAAATGACGGCATCAAGGTTTTCCGTTTCGAGTTTTTTAAGGCGGGTGTCGAGGTTGCCCCTCAGGGGTTTAATAACCAGGTCCGGTCTTGCATGCAGAATCTGAGATGCCCGTCGCAGACTACTGGTGCCTATAAGAGCTCCTGCGCCTAATTCAGACAACTGATGTCCGTTTTTGGAGATCAGAACATCTTGCGGATTTTCGCGCTCGGGAATCGCACCGATACATAAACCTTGGGGTATTTCAGCCGGCATATCTTTCATGCTGTGGACGGCAAGGTCAACACGGCGGTTTAAAAGCGCATCCTCTATTTCTTTGACAAAAAGCCCCTTACCGCCAACCTTGGCCAGGGGTACATCTAAGATCTTATCCCCTTTGGTTTTTATGATGACAAGTTCGACCGTAAGGGCAGGGTGTTGGTCTGCAAGCGCCGACTTGACCCAGTTGGCTTGCCAGAGCGCAAGTTTGCTACCGCGGGTTCCGATTTTAATCGTTTTGTTCATTATAGCGTACAACTCGTACAGCTGGTGGCTGCGCATCCGCTGCAGGATGATGCGGCCGCAGAAGAGCTTTGGGTTAGACCGCTTTTGCTTTTACTGAAAAAAGTGGAGGCCGACATCAGTTTGGTTATTTTCTGACTTTGGCATGCAGGGCAATCCGGTACTTGGCTGCTTTTAAAAACCAGATACTCAAATTCTTTGCCACAAGCACTACATTGATACTCATAAATCGGCATTATTTATTTTTCCTTCAAAAAATAAGCGAGCTTTTATCCAAAAGTATGCATGCATATCAATAAGTTCAGACCTCGTAAATAATGACAGATTGCGGGGAAAATTTTGGACAAAACGCACCATTTCTAATCAAAGAGTTGGGTTCAAAGGTTCAATGTTCAAAGGTTTACCCGCCTTTGGCGGCGCCGTAGGCGACCAGGGTTCAGAGGTTGATCACCTCATTTAATTGCCCCTATGGAATCAATGGTATAGGAAAAAAGCGCGAAGCGATTAACCCTGAACGCTGAACTCTGAACCTCCTAACCCAGACCGACCGGATGTCCAATTTTTGTGAAATCCCGCAGTATATAACGGTCTACGGTCATTTTTATCTGGTGAATGACGAGGTCTGGAATTAAGAGACCTGCAATTATATTTATATTGAAACCCACACGCGTGGTTGGAACAAAAATAAACATAAATATTTATAAATCAAGGTACCGTTCAGCCGATGCAATGAACTTCTTATTTACCATCTGCCAACAACCTTCCAGCCAGTTTTGTTGCATCAACAATCCGTTGAGAGCTTTTCACGTGAAAGTACCACCGTTTAAAATAGTTTGTCAGCATCACACCCTTGGACCTCATAACAGCGCGGCCATCAATCACTTCTTCATATTGCTCGTCACGATCGGCCGGTATGGTTCGAAACAGCTTTTTGCTTCCTACAACAATCAGTTTCGACCTTGGCCGGGTAAAGGAGACGTTCATTCTGTTTGGCATCATCAGGAAATTTTTTTCTGATTTAATAAATTCGTCATCCGAAGCCGTTAAAGACACAATGACAGCGTCCCTTTGCTTCCCGGATTTGCTCTAAGGCCCAATCTTTAACTTCAAAAACGATAAGTCCGATCTTATCGCCAAATAATATAAAATCGGGTTCCTTTCCTTTTAGATCGGGTGTATACCACGCAATATATTGAGAGTCAGGTTTGGCAACAGATTCAAGAAAGCGGTAAAATTGCTTTTCGCCCTCGGTTGTAAAAATCTCAACATTTTCAAGGATCATGGTTGCCAAGATGCACTCCTTATAAAAAATCTGCGATGTTTGATTCTTATTGTATCATCTCTAAACGTAAACGGCGGCTGCTAATTCACAATTCAAGCTTTGACGCCGATCCCATATTCTCGATTTTCTAGGCATGGTATCCGATTAAAATGAAAAGAAAAAAGAAGCAACTTAATATGTTAAGATGTCCCCTAGTCCGCTTTAATCAATGATCAAGGTTTGACCCCATTCCCATTAAGTAATCTTCAATGTTATTGATTTGATAGTGCCTGTTGATGAAGGCAAGAAATCTTCACTTTTTGCAAGCCTTGTCTGATTTAAGATATTGTATCCTCGGAATAGCGGGTATGGTTATGCCCTATACCCATTTCATACCTCTCCCAATCATACTTGATTCATTTACAATAAAATATTAAACATCCATTACTTATATTTGATATTTTTGTTGATAATCGATTAATCGTTGTGCTTTTTGGATGGAAATATGCATGAAAACCTTCACAAATTTCTGTTAAATTTTTATGACCTTGGTCACATAAACTATATAAGAAAGAATCATCGAGGGTATAGGAACGAAACATACAAAATTGAAACCCGAAAAGATAATAAGAAAAACCATTATATTTTACGATATTACCGTAAGGGTATTCTTGAAGAAAGAATAAAGTTCGAGATTGCCCTAATGCATGAACTTATTCAACAAGGTTTTGACATTTCACCACATGTTATTCTGACTAAAAATCATACAGCCTATGCAAAACTAACTGAAAAGACGGGAAACCTCACCGAAGATAGATATATCACCATTTGTAGCTATTTGCCCGGTGAAGATAAATACAATTGGATTTATCCTTTGTGCACGGATGCAGAGCTTAGGGATGCGGGGAAAGTGCTGGCTTATTATCACAGTGCAATATGTGAGTGGAGGGGTATTGATGGTTGGATGAACCAAAGGTATATTGATAAGGTTTTTTTCATGCCGGACCAATGGCTCTCTTTTGCAAAAAAAGCGGGCAACTCTTCGTTTGATCAATACTTTTTCGATCAATTCGAATATCTTTACAGTATGTTATATAAAATACAATTTAAAAATAGATATAATGAAATGCCACACCTTGTGATCCATGGAGACTATCATCCCGGAAATATAAAATTTCGGGATGGAAAAGTCAGCGGTATTTTTGATTTTGACTGGTCAAATGCAGATTTAAGGTGTTTTGATGTCGCTATAGCCTTACTCTATTTCTGTTCTGTATGGAATGGAGTTGATGCGGGAAATTTACTGCTTGACCGTATTGAGAGCTTCTTAGGGGCATATCAAGAGGCTGCCGAAAATATAAGCGGCATTGAACCTTTAAACAAGATGGAACTGGAACATCTTCCTGAAATGATCCATTTGAGCAATCTTTCTTTGATAGACTGGGTTTTGGGAAGGTTTTACACCAATGATCACGACCCCGATGAATACAAGGATTATCTTTTACATAGTGTACAAGTGGGGCAATGGATGGAGCGGAGTTGGGATCAATTGTACAAATGCATTTTAGGACAAGAATTTAATTTAACATCTTTCAAGCACTCTCCTCTACAATCTAATAAATCTAACATAGATCAGGTGCTGTAATTGCCTTTCATCTTCCCAAAAATGATCTCTAAAATATTTGCGATTGCCTTAAGTAATCTTCAATGATATTGATTTGACGCTGACTGTTGGTACAGGCAAGGAATCATGAATTAAAGACTGGTTTGATTCGGAACAAAATTATACCATATAGATACCTACTATAATAAAAGTTGTCACACCGCTTTGCAATAGTCACGCCTTCCAATAAAGGGGTCAAGCCGAAAGCGCCGGTAAAAGCCGGCAAAGAGTAGGGGGTGAAAGTCCCCCGCATGGTAATGATTAGCGACCAGCCGTGGCCCCGAGTCATGCGTCGGCTTCCCGTAAGGGGGGCGGCGAAGCGTTGACAGGGGGTATGCAGGCCTGGCTATTGAGCTCCGAAATCACCTATTTCGGGTTGCCGACCTAGTGACTTGGTGGGGAAGGCAATACGGTACGTCGCGCCAGCGCGAGTGGCGCACCGGACCCGCGGAGTCAGAGAACCGGAGCATGTATGCAAACTCTTTGTACGGAAACCGGGAGATCCCAGTCGTGACCGGCTGCTATCCACAGTCGGTCCGGTCGGAAAAGGCCAATGGCCGAACGCCTGACATGTACGCGCCTGGGAAGTCGGACGGAGGAATATTATCGATGAAGCGAACGAACAAAGGTGCACAATCAAGCCAACGGCGTGACCAACCACCGGCGGAGTTCGTGGAGAAAAGGCCTCCGGCCGAGGGGAACTGTGTTCAGACGGCCGTGACCGGCACACAGGGGCTGGAAGAAGCGTCGATCGGACTGAACAGGGTACGAGAAGCAGCGAAGACGGCAGGTGGTCCAAGACCGTGGTGGGGACACCACAAGGTGCCGTGAATCAACGCTTCTGCGTCTGACCTGAGGCAGGAGCCCAGTGCGGTAGTTCCGCACGCTGGGATCTGTGCGGGGGGTGCCGGGTAACCGGCATTCCTACCGCGACCGTTCGGCGACATCCCTTAACTGACGGGACTTGGCGAGTTACGGGCCGGGGAGTACCCGGTTTGAACAGCAAGAAACGCAAGGCTGAACATTCGTTTTCAATCACGGAGAAACAGACATGGGCGATAAGGGAAAGAAAGATAAAGGAAAAAAGGAACATCAGAAAAAGGCTCAGCGTAGTCCAAAGGAAAAACGACAATTGAAAAGAGAAAAGAAGAATAAATCGATACGCACCGTTATGCCCCGTCAAGTTCCGATTGCAACGTAGTTGCTTGATGAAGACCTCAAAGGTGGTGTGCTCGTTACATTCGCCGGGCCGCTGTAAACGCAGCGACCCACGTCGCTCTTGACCCAAAGCTGCCGTTAGCCAAATCGTTTTCGTAACAGTTTGAACGGCCGCTTTAGAGAAAAGCGGACATTAAGCTAGAATTAGCCAAAAGGGCCGCTAACGACCCAAAGCGGACCTGCGAGCACAGCAGGCGAATGTTTGCTATCTGGCGTTTTGACTGCCACAAAAACCGCTGAAGGTACGTCATCAGCTAGGAAATCTGCATTCCGGGTGTGGCTGGGTCTATCCTGCAAGGAGACTAACTTCCAGATCGCGGCATGTTCGACGTGAATTTGCAAACAGTGGCCAATTTTGCCGAAATTTTCGGTGTGCTGTTGGTGATCATCGGCGTCATCTTCGCGCTGTACGAAATACGCCACCACCGTCAGCAAAGGCGGGAGACGGCCGCGATGGAAATCATGCGCGCTTTCCAGAGCCCCGACTTCACGAGGACCTTGCGTTTGGTCATGGATTTCGAGCAAGAATGCCGCGACTGCCGTGACGATTCCATATCCCCTGAACTGCAGGATGCGG
>NZ_JAZFTO010000396.1:0-13817 GCF_036446775.1 Candidatus Desulfatibia sp. | reverse complement strand
TTAAGTATTTGCAAATAATCGTAAAACAATGACCTAAAACCTAACACTTAATAAGCCTTGGGCTTATAAAAACCTAAATATTGATGAATTCGACTTTTTACGAATTCATCAATATTATTAAAGGAGGTAACAATGAAAAATTTTTGTTTTACTAATTTAATGATTATTCTTGTGGTTGCTTTTGTCGTTGGATGTCAGACTACGCAGGATATCAAAAGCACCATATCATCCAAGGTAACTACTTTAACAACCGGTGTTGACCCAAGCTTATATAAACAGGTTCCTGAAGACCAGAAAGAAGGTGTTCCAAGTGCAGAGTCAGCTCTTAAGTTTCACCGGAACAAAGAGCATCTGATCAAGCTGAAGAAGGAACTGGCTATCCAAAAGTTGAAACTTGCTGGATATAATCTTGACCTTGCAAGCAAAGATCGTAAAAAAGCTCAAATTTTATTGGATACAAAAAAATTGGAGGCCATCGATAGAGCAGGGTTGGGAGAAAAAGAAGATAACTTGGATACCATAGCAGATCTTAAATCAAAAATACTTAAAATTGAGGCCGATAAAGTTAAAATCAGGGCCAAAATAGCTGCACGCGAAGTTCATATCAAAGATCAGAAAAAACAGATTGAAGAACAGGATGAAAAGATCAAAGGAATGAAGGCTGATTAGTAAAGAATCCACTTGTTACGAATTCTTCAACCATTGTGATTATGGGCCATTTTTAATCGCCGGATAATCACCAAGTTGGTGTGCAAAACCAAATAAATGAGGGCTATTACGGGCATGCCCGGCAAAACCACACTGCCTAAAGCACAGATAATCATAGCACTGAAGCGGGTGCCTTTGCTTGCCAGGGTCGGTTTGCCCAGGTTAATATCCAGCGTTTGCGCCCGAGCGCTTGAATAACTGATAAGATTGCTTCCTATCAAGGCCAGCGCTCCCAGCAAGATCAATAACTCCCGGGGCATCGGAATCGGCAGACGAAGAAGATAAATTGTGAGCCCTATTATCATGAAACCGTCAGAGTACCGATCAAGTGCCGAATCCCAAAAAGCCCCGCCCTTGGTTTGTTTCCCGGTAATGCGTGCGTATTGGCCGTCGACGCCATCTAAAACTTGAGAGACAACAGCGATACAGCCGGCCAAAAAGCCATGTCCTGTGGCAAAGACGATACCGGCGATACAGCCGACGGCAGCAGAGAAAAGTGTTATTTGCCAGGGAGAGAGCCATTTATACTTAATCAATTTAGGGGTAATACGAGCTGAAAGCTTTACCTTGATCCATTTGAGGATAAAGCGATCTGTCGGTTTTGTTTGCCAGTCCATAGGCATATTTAGTCCTTGAAAAATCTGTTTCCCCGGGCCGGTCGAAGATCCTGCATATCGGAGGATTCTTTACTATTTGTTGTGCAATCCGGCGCTTACTAAATGCTGAAAGGTCTATCCAGGGAACGGTGGGTGAATTGTTTCTTTCCGCTGGCGTAATCGGCTACCACTTGACCACTGCCTTTCAGTTTCCACTTGTAGATCACCAATCCTTCGAGGCCGACCGGGCCACGAGCATGGATTTTGTTGGTACTTATGCCCACCTCGGCACCGAGACCGTAACGGAAACCGTCGGAAAAGCGCGTGCTGCAGTTCCAGAAGACGTTGCCGGAGTCGCACAGGTCCATAAACATTGCCGCTGATTCGGGTTTGCCGGTCACAATAGCATCGGTGTGGCCGGACCCGTATAAGTTGATGTGGTCGAGAGCCTCTTGAAGACTGCCGACGACTTTAACGGAAAGGATGGTGTCCAAATATTCCGTTTTCCAGTCTATTTCCTCGGCCTCGGCAACATCTATAACGGACCGGGTTATTGCGCAGCCCCGGATTTCAACATCGTGTGCCTCCAGAGCTTGCTGCAAGTCCGGCAGAAAATCTGCTGCGACTTTCTCGTGTACCAGCAGCGTTTCCATGGCATTGCAGACTGCTACGTACTGACACTTGGCATCAACGGCAATCCGCGCGGCCATGTCCAGGTCGGCATCGGCGTCCACGTAAACGTGGCAGATTCCATCGGCATGGCCCAGCACCGGAATCCGGGAATGATCCATGATATAGCGCACGAATTCGTTGGAGCCTCTCGGGATAATTAGATCGATGAACTGGTCGAGTTTCAGCATGTCATTGACGTCTTGACGCGTCTGGAGCAGCTGGAGCCAGCCTTCGGGAATACCGGCCCGCCGGGTGGCCTCGTGAATGACGGATGCCAGCATGCGGTTGGTGTTGGCCGCTTCCGCACCGCCTTTAAGCAAAACGGCATTACCGCTTTTTAGACACAGAGTCGAAATTTGCACCAGTACGTCGGGGCGGGATTCGAAGACAACGCCGACAACGCCGATGGGACAGCTCATCTTATAAAGTTCAAGGCCTTCCCCCATTTCAATGGCAGACAGGGTGTATCCGACCGGATCAGGAAGTCCAATTAAGCTTTCGATACCGGCGATTACATCCGCAATCTTTTCTTCGTCAAACTTGAGCCGCTTGAGCAGCGGCGCCGCCAGATCATTTTCCTCGCTTATCCGCAGGTCTTCCCTGTTGGCCGCGACGAGGGCCTCACAATTGGCCTTTAGCGCCTCTGCAATAGTTTTCAGCGCTTTTTGCTTTGTTTCCGATTCAGTTGCGGCCAGTTTAATCGATGCCGCTTTTGCCGCTTGGGCTGTTTCTCTAATATTCATGGGTATCTCCCCTGATTAGTTAGTGTCCATCCATAAATACATTTGAGCACTATGTAGTTTCCAATTCAATATGTTCCGGGTTGCGCACCCTCTTTGGTTACTGAATAGAGGATATAATGGGTCTTTGTAAACAATATTGTGACTGCATTACGTAGGTCATGTCGTTTTCGTAAAGGGCGATATGCCGATCGGATGCAAAAGCGCTGCACGTGGTCCGCAACCAGTATCATGTATTATACATCTTTTTTATGTCAACATTAAAATGCTGCATTCCTAAGAACCGTACCTAAGTGTCTTGAAATCTTACCATAGTGCCACATAGTATCATGAGCTTCAAAAGGGCAGTCGCTTTTAGTGCTATACGGCATTCATATCCTGAATATTTTTGAAGAATATGAACGCTTTTCAGCACAATATATAGTGCTTAACCCGTATGCGGTCATCAAGATACCGTTAGCGGCCAATATGCATTTAAACACCCTAATATTTAAGAACTAGGTTTGTCCAAAAGTTCTTGACAAGCATAATGTTAATTGATAATGAGATTCTTTGACTTTGCATGGGCAAGCTATCTTCTTGATATTAAAGAATATATTTATGGAAATTTTAGTCACGACGTTTTGTGAGATAGATAAAACCGGATAGAATTTTTTGTTGATCTGTTAAAAAAAATTAGACGGCCCAAAAGTTGCTTCTTGGGCCACAGTTATGAAGGGAGGTGCAAAAAACTGGAAGGTTGTATCGTAAAGTTCTTTTTAGGGGTTAACATACCGAAATTTTTTACAAAGCAAAATCAGGAGGTATACTAAATGCCAAGTTTTGTAATTTCTGAAAAATGCGATGGCTGCAAAGGTGGGGACAAAACCGCCTGCATGTACATTTGTCCCAACGATCTGATGGTTCTGGAGCCCAATGAAATGAAGGCTTACAACCAGGAACCGGATCAGTGCTGGGAATGTTTCTCATGCGTCAAAATTTGTCCCACCCAGGCAATTGAAGTACGAGGTTATGCCGACTTTGTGCCGCTGGGAAGCAGTATTATGCCCATGCTGGGAACTGAGGATATTATGTGGACCTGTAAATTCAGAAACGGCACCCTCAAACGCTTTAAGTTCCCCATCCGCACCACCCCGGAAGGCAGCGCCAATGCTTACCCGGATCTGAAAGGCAAGGACCTTGACAGTGAACTGCTTAGCACCGAAGAGGCCGACGGTCGCGAACTGCCCAAACCGCTGGCAACCGTTTAAGCAGGTTAAAGCTTTTCAAAGATTCAGTAAACTGACCAACTGCGATATTAGCTTAAGGAGGATAGCATGGCATTACCGAATAAACCCAAGGGTGAAACCAAAGCCGTCAGTAATCCGGAAGTAGAAGAGCTCGAAGTTGATTACTTGATTGTCGGCGGCGGCATGGCTGCCACGGGAACGGCTTTCGAGATCAAGAAATGGGCGGCGGACGACGCCAAGATTCTGCTGGTGGACAAAGCTGCTCTGGATCGCAGCGGGGCTGTGGCCCAGGGGCTTTCAGCCATCAATACTTACATTGGAACCGTACAGGGTGACAATACGCCGGATGACTATGTCCGCATGGTGCGCAACGACCTGATGGGCATCATCCGTGAAGACCTTGTTTTTGACCTGGGCTGTCACGTGGACGACTCGGTCTATCTGTTTGAAGAGTGGGGTCTGCCGATCTGGAAAATGTCGGAAGAAGGCAAGAAACTGGACGGCAAAAGGGGCCGGAAGATCGGCACCTTGAAGGGCGGCGCCACCCCCGTGCGTACCGGAAAATGGCAGATCATGATCAACGGTGAGTCCTATAAACGCATTGTGGCCGAAGCTGCCAAACTGGCCCTGGGAGAAGACAATATCCTGGAGCGTGTGTTTATCGTCGAACTGCTTCTGGACGCCCATGAAGAGAACCGCATCGCCGGTGCGGTCGGTTTTTCCGTCCGCGAAAACAAAATTTACATCATCAAATGCAATACCATGATGGTGGCCTGCGGCGGCGCCGTCAACATTTATCAGCCCCGCAGTGTCGGTGAAGGTAAGGGCCGCGCCTGGTACCCGGTCTGGAACGCCGGCTCCACCTATACCATGTGCATGAAGGTCGGTGCCGAGCTGACCATGATGGAAAACCGTTTCACCCCGGCCCGTTACAAAGATGGTTACGGCCCGGTGGGGGCCTGGTTCCTGCTCTTCAAGGCCAAAACCCTCAACGGCCTGGGTGAAAATTACGCGGCCGGCGAAGCGGCCCAAGCCGAACTTGAAAAATACGCACCTTACGGAACCGCGGCTATCACCCCGACCTGCCTGCGGAACCACCTGATGATTTTTGAGATGAAAGAAGGCCGCGGTCCCATCATGATGGATACGGTCACGGCGCTTAAGGAAATGGGTGCCAAGCTTGACAAACGCGAGATGAAGGCCCTCGAATCCGAGGCCTGGGAAAACTTTCTGGATATGACCTGCGGACAGGCCAACCTGTGGTGCGGCACCAACACCGAACCCGCCAAGAAAAATTCGGAAGTTATACCCACCGAGCCCTACCTGCTGGGGTCTCACTCCGGCTGCTGCGGCCTGTGGGTTTCCGGACCTGATTTTGACTGGGTGCCCGAAGAATACAAAATCCGTTACAAAGACAAAGTCTACAACCGCATGACCACGGTTAACGGCCTGTTTACTTCCGGTGACGGTGTGGGCGGATCCGGTCACAAGTTCTCCTCCGGTTCCCATGCCGAAGGGCGGCAGTGCGCCAAGTCCATGGCCAGGTTCGTGCGCGACAATGCCGACTTCAAACCGACCATCAGCCAGTCCACCGAAGAACTGGTCGACCTGATATACAAGCCGGTCAGGCTGTTCTTGGAGCATTGCGACTACACCACCGCCATCAATATCAACCCCAACTATCTCAAACCCGAGGGGATGACCTATCGGCTGATGAAGGCCACCCATGAGTACGGTGCCGGAACGGCGACCTTTTATCAGACCAGCAGCAAAAACCTGGAGATCGTCTTGGAACTGCTCCAGGTGATGCGCGAAGACTGCGAAAAGCTGGCGGCCGGTGACCTGCACGAACTGATGCGGGTCTGGGAAATCGAACACCGTATCTGGACGGTGGAGTCTCATCTGCGCCACATCCAGTTCCGCAAAGAGACCCGTTATCCCGGATTCTACTATCAGGCCGACTATCCGGGCCAGGATGATGAGAACTGGTTCTGTTTTGTCAACTCCAAATACGACCCCAAAGCAAAATCCTGGGATATCTTCAAGAAAGATTACATCAAGATTATCCCTGATGCGTAATCGATCGGCTGTGATTTAGCCGGATATACCTCCAGGTGTCGCCAGACACCTGGAGGTTTTTATTTACCACACCAACATTGAGCGAAATATTTATAAATTATTACTAATAATGTACGGAGGGATAGCATGACAGAAGACAAAACAGCTCCTGCTAACGGAAGCATTTTGGTTGTTGGAGGAGGAATCAGCGGGTTGACCACGGCCATCGAAGCCGCCGAAGTGGGATACGAGGTGTTTTTGGTCGAAAAAAACCCTTACCTGGGCGGAAGAGTGGCACAGTTGAATCGATATTTTCCCAAGCTATGCCCTCCGTCCTGCGGCCTGGAGATCAATTTTAGAAGGATTAAGGACAATCCCAAAATAACCGTCCTGACCCAGGGAGAAGTCGAAAAGGTTGAGGGAACACCCGGCAGCTATGACGTTACCGTGACGCTGAGCCCCAGGCTGGTTAACGCAAACTGCACGGCATGTAACGACTGCGTCGACGCCTGCCCGGTTGAAAGAGATAATGAATATAATTTCAACATGGACAAAACCAAAGCCATTTACCGGCCCTTTGAAATGGCCTTTCCCATGCGATATGCTATCGATGCGGCTGTCTGCAAGGGATCGGAATGCGGCGAATGCGCCCAGGTCTGCAAGTACGACGCCATTGATCTTGACATGCCGGCCCAAACGCAGAACTTGAAGGTGGGGGCCGTTGTGTGGGCGACCGGATGGGAGCCTTATGATGCCGGCAAAATCGACAACCTGGGGTTCGGCCAGTACCCGAACATCATCACCAACATGATGATGGAACGGCTGGCGGCGCCCAACGGGCCGACCAAAGGAAAAATTACCCGACCGTCGGACGGCCAGGAACCCGCAAGTGTTGCCTTTGTTCAGTGCGCCGGATCCAGAGACGAAAATTATCTCCCGTATTGTTCCTATGTCTGCTGTATGGCCTCTTTGAAACAGACCACCTACATCCGGGAACAGTACCCCGAGGCCAAGGTGTACATCTTTTACATCGATATCCGGGCTCCGGGCCGGCGCTATGAAAAGTTTTATCAGAAGATTAAAGAAGATAAAAACGTCGTTTTGATCAAAGGCAAGGTCGCCGAAGTCAGCGAAGATTCTGCCACCGGCAATATCACCGTGGTTGCCGAAAATGCCGTCACCGGCGAAAAGATTTCGCAAACCGTTGAAATGGCTGTTCTGGCCACCGGGATGCAGCCCACAGCGGCCACCGCCAAGCTGCCGGCCGACCTGAAATACAACGCCGACGGCTTTATCATCAACGACTTTGAAAAAGGCGGGATGTTTGCAGCCGGATGCGCCCATAAGCCGTCCGATGTAGTAACATCCAATCAAAATGCAACCGGCATGGCCCTTAAAGCGATTCAAACCCTGGTGAGGAAACAGGAGGTTATCCATGGATAAAAAATATGGTGTCTATATTTGCACAGGCTGCGGCATCGGCGATGCCCTGGTAATTAAAGAGCTGTGTGCCGTACCTGAAGAAGAAGGATTTTCAGTTAAAACTCACCCGTTTCTCTGTGGAGCCGAAGGCCTTGACCTGATCAAGAAAGATATCGCCGCCGACGGCGTTAACACGCTGATGATCGCTGCCTGTTCCCGCCGGGTCAATTATGATGTCTTCAATTTCGAAGGCTGCATCGTCGACCGGGTGAACCTGAGGGAACAGGTGGTCTGGTCTCATCCTAGGTCTGAATTCCCGGCGCTTACCGAAGACCAGAAAGACGATGGTGAATCCTTCGATCGCCTGCAGATGCTGGCTGAAGATTATCTAAAAATGAGTATGGCCAAGGTTGCGAAGATCGACCTGCCGGAGCCGTATAAACTGGAAACTCTGAGCAAAAAAATTCTGGTTATCGGCGGCGGCATTACCGGTATTTCTGCTGCCATGGATGCGGCCAAAGCCGGTTACGATGTTACCGTCGTGGAACAAGCATCATCTCTGGGCGGATACGCGGCTAAAATCCGTAAGCAGCTGCCCACTGAAGATCCCTATGAAAATCTGGTTCCGCCGGTTATCGAAAGCAAGATCAAAGAGCTTGAAGCCTATGACAATATTACGGTTAAAACCGAAACTATCGTAGCCCGTCTGGCCGGCGAGCCGGGGGATTTTACCGTGACGCTTAAAAAGCCCGGTGAAAAGATCGAGTTTGACGTTCCCTATCCGCTGCCTGAAGAGATGAAGTTCGATGAAAACGGCAAAGAGCTGGATGTTGAACAGCAGCATAAACGTTACCTGGAATATAACGAGGGCAAGGTCGACATTTTGCAGTTTGACCCTGACGGGGAAAAATTCGGAGCGGTAATCCTGGCGGCCGGATGGCGGCCGTATCAACCCGAAGGCGATGAATTGGCCCATTTAGGTTTCGGGGAGCTGCCGGATGTTATCACCAACCACCAGTTTGAAGAAATCGCCGCCCAGGGCAAAATTACCAGGCCGTCGGACGGTAAAGAAGCTAAAGCAGTGGCCTTTATCCAGAGCCCCGGCAAGGGCGAAGATGATGCCGATTTCGAATACGCCGGTTCGGTTACCAGTCTGGTGGCTCTGAAGCAGGCCAAATATGTACGCGAGGATTACGACGACGCTAAGGCCTATATCTTCTACCAGCATATCCGCACACCCGGATTGACGGAAAACTTTTACAAAAGCATCCAGCAGGATGAAGGCATCTTTATGACCAAGGGAGAAGTCATCAGCGTCTCTAAAAACGGAGACAGCATGATTGTGGAAGCGGACAATACGCTTTTGGGAGAAAAAATCAAAGTCAGTGCCGATCTGGTGGTACTGGCCACCGGCATGGTTCCGGTAACGGCGGATGATCCGGTAGTCAACATGGCTTACCGCCAGGGCCCGGCCTTTCGTGATATCGATCTTTTCAACAGCTATTGCGATTCGAACTATATCTGTTTTCCATATGAAACTCAAAGAACCGGTATTTATGCGGCCGGCTGCATCCGGCGCAGTATGACCATGGAAGAATCGATGGAAGACGCCACCGGTGCCGCCCTTAAAGCGATCCAGTGCATTGAGTCGATCAACCGCGGCGTTTCCGTGCACCCCCGCTCCGGCGATATGACCTTTCCCGACTTCTTTTTCCAACGATGCACCCAGTGCAAACGCTGTACCGAAGAGTGTCCCTTCGGCGCTTTGGACGATGATGAAAAGGGAACCCCCAAGCCGAATCCGGCGCGCTGCCGGCGCTGCGGTACTTGCATGGGGTCTTGCCCCGAGCGTATCATCGGCTTTGCCGACTACAATATCGACAGTGTCGCTTCCATGGTTAAAGCCATCGGAGTACCATCGGAAGACGATTATTACGAGCCCCCCTTTAGGATAGTCGGGTTTGTATGCGAAAACGATGCCTATCCGGCCCTCGATATTGTCGGTTTGAACAGACTTGTCTATTCAGCCGACGTGCGCTTAATCCCGATCCGTTGCCTGGGGTCCATGAACGTGATCTGGATCAAAGACGCCCTGGCCCAGGGCATGGACGGGGCCTTCCTGCTGGGCTGCAAACATGGCGACGATTATCAATGCCATTTCATAAAGGGGAGCGAACTTTCTGATATCAGAGTCCAGAAGATCGGCGAAGCCCTGGCAAGCCTGGCCCTGGAAGAAGAACGCATTACGCAATTCCAGATTGCCATCGACGAGTACGATAAACTTCCCAAGATGATAAACGACTTTGTGGAAGAGGTGGAAGCGCTCGGCCCTAACCCGTTCAAGGGTTTCTAAGTAATAGGAGGTATTCTTATGAGGGATAAATACCTGATTGAGCCTGATGTAAACTTTGTGAAGGAAATCGTCGGGCTGGGGGGCGACACCCTGAAAAAGTGCTTCCAATGCGCAACCTGTTCGGTGGTCTGCCCCATATCCCCGGACACCAAACCCTTTCCCAGAAAAGAGATGATTGCGGCGTCATGGGGATTAAAGGACCGCCTGGTAGGCAATCCGGATATATGGCTGTGCCATAACTGCGGAGATTGTACCACTAAATGTCCGCGCGGCGCCAAGCCGGGCGAAGTGCTGGGAGCCGTGCGCTCTTATGCCATCACGGAGTATGCTGCTCCCAAAGCCATTGGTAAAGCGGTCAATGATCCCAAGATGCTCCCTTTGCTTATGGGGATTCCCGTGGTGATATTTCTGGTTCTGGGTCTTATTACCGGTCTGCTCGATTTTTCACCGCCGTTGGGAGAACATGGAATATCACATAGTAAGTTCTTCTCAACCTGGCTGGTCGATATGATTTTCGTACCGCTGGCCGGCTGGGTGGTGGTAGTTTTCGCCCTGGGCCTGAAACGATTTGTCAGCGACATTCATGAAAACGCCCTCCTGGAAGGCAAGACCGACAAGCAGGAACTCGATTATATCGGCCTGGGCAAGGCCTTGATTGGTGTTTTGCCGACCATCCTAAAGCAGGACAAATTTTCAGAATGCTCGGAAAATAAGGACCGTGACGTGGCCCACTGGATGGTCTTTTTATCATTTATAGGGCTTTTTATCGTAACCAATGTGTTTTTTGTGGCCCTTTACGGCCTGCAACTCCACGGTCCCTATTCCCAGTTGAACCCGGTAAAATGGCTGGCCAATGTCAGCGGTGTGGCCCTTATTATCGGGAGCATTCTGATGATCAAGAACCGTCTTTCCAAAACTGATCAGACCAGCGCATACAAGGACTGGTACCTTTTAGGGCTTGTCCTGGGACTTGGACTTACCGGCATGTTGACCGAAATGACCCGCATGGCGGGTATGGCCGGCCTAACGTATTTCATGTATTTTGTCCATCTGGTGTTTGTGTTCAACCTGTTTGCATTTTTGCCGTTTTCAAAACTGGCCCACCTGGTTTATCGAACCGTGGCCATGGCCTATAACGAATGGTCAGGTAGAAAATAGCCTTTAAACCCAAAACACTCTCTACAAACAACTAAGAGGATACAACAAATGTATCCCCTTTCTTTATTCTGCCTCTTTGATTTAACCGCTAAAGTGCGCTGAAATGATTATCGAAAATGAATAAAAGACTTGACTGTACATCTAAGCAGATGTATGATTTTGAATTAAAAATATGACAAAAGGGATAGAAATATGACGATGGCAACTATTGGTACAAGATATCAGGTGGTTATACCACTGAAAGAGCGAAAACACCTAAATATTAAGCCGAACTCCAAGGTCGACGTAGTTGTCGAAGGCAATCGATTGGTTATTTATCCGCTTTCGGCATCAAATTTAAAGGGTATCGGTCGAAAGGTAGCAGACGGAACCGACGCAACGGATTATATTGCCAAACTCCGTCAGGAATGGGAACAAAGACCGTGATCCCAAAACAAAATTTAGCCGGAAGGCAGGGGGTCGTTATCGATACCATGGTTTTCATTTACCTGTTCGAAGATCATCCAGGTTACGCCGAGTTATGTGAAGACATTTTTGATCAAATCAGCAATGGTGTTTTTTCGGGCATTGTTACCCCAATTACCGCGGCCGAATTGCTGGTCAAACCCTTGAAACAAAAACAGTTATCCGTCGCCGACCGATACAGAAGCGCAATCCGAAATATCCCCAATGTTTCATTGTCGCCGTTTGACGTTCAAACCGGCTTTATGGCCGGCTCCCTGCGGGCGCAATACGGTCTCGCCCTACCGGACATGTTCCAGGCGGCTACCGCACTGTACTATCCGGCCCGCACGCTTATCACAAACGATAGGAATTTACGACGGATTAAAGAAATCGATGTGTTTTTGCTTGATGAAATGATGCCATAATGTCAGGCTCTATACCCTCATTAAAAAACCCTGGCCGTGAGGTCTCAGAGAAAAGCGTGCCAGGCTTCATTGATGATCTGACGTTGCTTCGCTGATAAAAGGATTTTCAATAGCAAGATACGCCGAGATGCGGGACAGCTGTGCAGAAAGTGCATTGGTAAAACACGTTCGAACGTCCCCCAAGTCAAAGTACGGAAAGGTTATTAACAAAAATTGGTTTGTCTCATGTTGCTTCGACTCTGCGAAAATAAGGCTTTCATGCAAGGTGTAGTCGCAGAATCTTGATTAACAACTGTCTGATAAAATTGACTTATTCAATTTGTTTCCGGAACCTGGGATAAATAGGCTTTAATTTTAAGTCTCAAAGTCGCTGCTGTTCACCTGCGCATTCGATTTCATTAATTGAGATAATCGAATATCTTTAAAAGGCTTTGTTTGACTCGGGTCTGGTCGGCTTTTGATAAATGACCTATTTTTCTGAGAATAAACCTATTATCAAGCGTGAACAATTTCATTCTTACAACAGATGGTGCCGCCAAACCAGATGATTTTTTGTTTTTGATAAAAATATCTAATGGCCAAGGTTCGTTCTTTTGACTCGTTATCATCGCCAATATAGTATGTTCGATAATCTTTCCAAAATATGTTGTTTGAGATAATACGAGGGCAGGCCTTCTTTTTGCTTTGGAAGAATCTGTAAACGGGAATGGTACAACAACGACATCAAATGGTTCATAAATCATTGTATGCTTCCTCATCATTCTGTGATTCCCATTCACTTAGTGTGGGAACAAGGGCTGAGCTAAACTCAATATCAACAGGTCTTGCTTTTCTTAGTTTGACGGTATCATTCTCAATCTCGAAAGCGATTACATCACCAGCATTGAGCTTCAGTTTTTTTCTTACAACTTCAGGTACAGTTGCTTGATATTTCTTTGTGAGTTTGCTTGTAGCTGTTTGCATTGTTTTCTCCTGAATAAGTATTAATGTAATACGGTAATACTAACATGGCCAGTATTGATTGACAAGCACTATTGATGACAGAAAATCCAACATTGCAATCCACCCGATTAGCTACAGCCTGCGGCTGCACAAGGGCCGTTCGTAGTCTTGCGTTCCGTGAGCCGCCTCGTTACCGATACCTGCCATCATTCGGTAAATATCAAAATCCCAAAATCCTGACAAAAAGGATTAATCGTCTTACCCCTGGCTTGGTGGCATTCGAAGACGGTTAAAACGTGAACATAAAAAATTTGGGCTACAGGCTTATCAAGCCGGTAATGGGGCTTCGATTCCACCTGGGATCACCACAACAAATTCAATGGGTTGCGAGAAATCGTCGACCCATTTTTATTTTGGCAAATGAATTTTACAACCCTTAGTTTGCAAAATTCTTCATGACTATATCCATACCACTCACAGGCAGCATCATCTACATCCACAATCTCGTGTGAGTTTATATCATAAATAATAATTGCATCTGATACCGTAGAGAAAAGGACATATCCAAAGGGCAGTGCAAGCTTTGCCCGTTCGAGCCTGTCTTCATCCATATGAGCTGTGACGAATACAATCGGAATATTAAATCGGGTGCGTATTTGATCAGCCGCTTCAATCCCGTCTATCTCCCCTTTAAGCACAATATCCATGAAAACCAAATCAGGCTTACACTCTTCCACCTTTTTAATGGCATCCTCTCCATAGGGAGACTATTCCAGGCACGGAATATCCAAAACCCTTCACACGGCTCTCTAAGTCCATTGCGATAATACCGTCATCTTCCACTATCAAGACTTGTGCTTTTTCCATGGCTCTATATCCTCGGTTTATAAGCTGTTCTTTTGAACTTGATGTTAAATTGAGTTCCACCTGTTCGATCTAAATCAATTTTTCCATTAAGCTGATGCCCTTCTAATACTTTGACCAAGTGCAATCCCATTGTATCCGTTTGTTCTATATCAAAATCTTCTGGAATACCTACACCGTCATCACTGACAGTTAATTCAAGATCA
>NZ_JAZFTO010000395.1:0-2090 GCF_036446775.1 Candidatus Desulfatibia sp. | reverse complement strand
ACAAAATGAGATGTATTCATTATTGAAAGTAGGAAAAAGAGACGTGTGTCTGTGAGAATCAATACGGGCTGAAAATGGAGCTAAAAAAAATTTATAATATTCATTAAAATAACCGGGTTTCTCTAATGGGTTACCCGGTTTTTTTCCTATATTTCAAACAAAACACAAAACACTACCAGACTTCGCCAAAGTAGCTGCCGACTTCGCCAAAGTAGTTAGGGCGGCTGAATTAGCTACGACGGCTGAAAACACTAATTCGAGTCCCGAATGCTTTCGGGACGTTGTATAAAATCGCGAAGCGATTGTATAATTGGAGGCTTGCAATGCGGAAATGGCTGAGTTTTTTTGCGGTTGGTTTGTTGGTTTTACCTCTATGCTTGCCTGCCAATGCTGAGGATTTGAATATTCTCGTCGCCCAGGAGGAGACCGAAGAATCATTGGAGGATCAGGGCGAGGCGCTGTCCGGTGTATTTATAAAAAACATTATCATTGAAGGCAACACCGTTATCGATACCGAAACCTTGAATAAAGTTATTGAGTCCTTCAAGGACAGAGAGCTCACACTGGAAGAGATGAGCGAGATGACGGACCTGCTAACCATGACTTACCAGGAAAAAGGTTATATCCTGGCAAGGGCCTATCTGCCGGAGCAGGAGATACAAGACGGTATTTTAAAGGTTACCATTGCCGAGGGGAAAATCGGCAAAATCACGGTTTCCGGATATACCCATTATAAGGCCAATGTCATTAAACGTTATTTTGAGCAGCAGCAAAAGCATGGCATAATCAAAGAGTCGCTGCTTGAAAAAGGACTTTTGCTCTCCACTGACATGCAAGACGTTAAAACCACGGTTGTTTTAAGAGAGGGCGCGAAACCGGGCGAAGTCGATGTTATTTTGGATACCAAAGACACTTCGACGGTAACGTTTGGTGTTAATATGCGCGTTGATTACAATAACTTCGGATCAGATATAGTCGGAGAAGACCGCCTTGGCGTTGCCATTGGAATCACGGACCACTACTGGGGGAGTAAGTTTGACTTGAGAGCTGTTTCAGGCACCATCCCCGAGGATTCGCTTTTGGAAAGTATTAAGTGGACGGTCCCGATCAACAGTTACGGCTCAAAGATTCAATTGGGTTATCTTCATAGTAATTATGTTGTCGGCCAGGCCTTGGCAGATTTGGGCATGCAGGGGCGTACGGAATTTTACAGTGCCTCGTTTTCCCACCCGGTCATGAAGGAAAAAAATAAGAATTTAAATTTACGCTTTGGTTGGACCGACAAGTTTAATAAAAACATCATTTTGCAGCAGGCCCGAAGCCTTGACAAGGAAGATGTGTATGATGTGACCTTAAATTACGACAGTCTGGATCGGTTCTTAGGCAAAAATATTGCTTCCTTGTCATATCAATGGGGTAAAGTTAAACGTGATGAAAGCTTGGCCACCAGCCGTGAAAATACCGAAGATAAATTTTTTGACAAATGGGTGCTCAATTTGGCGCGCATCCAGAAGGTCTACGGTTATACCAATATTATGCTTAGAGGCGCTGCCCAAATAACGGATAAAAGACTGCTGACCATTGAACAGACCGGCCTGGGTGGCTACGGGTCTGTCAGAGGATACGATCCGTCACTGTATTTAGGGGATCAAGGGTATAACGTCTCTGCCGAACTCATGTTCGCGCCCCCGTTTTTAGCCGAAAAGACCATTTTCGGACAACGGCTGGCGCAACTGGTGCAGTTTGCGCTCTTTGCTGATCACGGCCAGGTTTGGACGGTAAATGCCGACGCGAATGATGATATCGGCGATCGACATCTTACCGGTTATGGGGGTGGGCTTCGATTGTATTACAAGGATTGGTTTACATTTAAATACGATCTGGGGATACCGAAAAATCACATAGAAGGCAAGAAAGAACGGTTTCATTATTTCCAGACCAGTTTTACATTGTTCTAACCCGGACAGGCCCCGAGAGCGGGACAGGCCGGCTGTAGCGCAATGGAGATTCCGTCTGCATTAAAACTGAAGCGGGTAACCAAAAATATTTGCCACAAAGGCACAAAGACACAAAGGATATATTGATTATTC
>NZ_JAZFTO010000394.1:0-4036 GCF_036446775.1 Candidatus Desulfatibia sp. | reverse complement strand
GGAATCACTCTCCTTCCGATTATGGCCTACATCCTCTACAGGGCCTATTTCCGGTTTGTTCATCCTGAATCGGTCGAGGTGGGACAGATGTTTGTCGTTTCTTTAGTCGGTTTGGTGGTGAATTTGCTCTGCGCCTTGATTCTGGCAGACGTGAGCCGGGATGATTTTAATATTAGAGGGGCCTTTCTTCACATGATCGGCGATACGGCCTCTTCGGTGGGCGTGGTTCTTGCAGCGGTGACCATCCACTATACCGACTGGTATCTTCTGGACCCGCTCGTCAGTGTCCTGATTGCCATGGTCATCCTGATCTGGTCCTTTGGCCTGATACGGGAATCGACCAATATCCTGTTGGAATCGGTTCCGAAGGGGATTGATCTCAAAGAAGTCAAAAAGTCGATTCTTGATACCCCCGAGGTTCAGGACCTTCACGACCTTCATATCTGGCAGATCACGTCCAAGATGTATGCCTTAACTGCACATGTGGCCGTAAAGAATATTCCTATTTTAGAGACCCGATCCATCCTCGCCAGGATCAACAACGTGCTCGACGAGCGATTCCACATCTCTCATACCAACATTCAGTTTGAACCCCATATTAGACAGGATAAACAGGATTGACAGGATCTGTATCCGACCACTTAAAGCATATACGATATTGATCATTGATGCGTATTTGGTTCCATTCTCTTGCTCTCTCCCTTTGAGCGAAAGGGTTAGAGTCTACTTCCGGGAAGCCTGCCCCCGAAGGTTCGCTTCACCGATATATATCTCTTCGATGGCCTACCTTCACTATCCAAACTGTAAGTTCGTCACCCTGGATTGAGTATACAATACGATACCGTCCTTGCCGTATGCGATACTTTTCTTGACCGGATAATTTCTGGCTCCCGGGAAGACGTGGGTTTTCGGCAAGCGAATCTATGCGTTGGAGGATCTTTCTTAAATCCTTTTTGGGGATCGATTCAAAATCTTTCCATACTGATTTCTTAAAAAAGATATTATATTCGGCCATCTTTTTTGAGCCTCTTGACCATCTTATCATAGCTGATCAGAGGCTCATTGGCCCTTTCATCAAACGCTGAAAGATCTTCAGCATCCTCTGCAATAGCCTCTCTAACAGCTTCATTTATAAGCTCCGACATGGAACGAGAGGTTTCCAAAGCCTTGATTCGTAGTGCTTTATGAAGGGCAGGATCTAAATAGATAGTGGAACGTTTTGATAATGTCGCCATAATGCCTCCTACTCAATGTAACTGTAGGACATTATAGCATCATGACATACATATGTCAATCTTGAGGGATAACAGTTTTTCTACACAGTTTCAATGACCAAACCTACCGGCGCAAAAAATTGCAGAGCGAAGCACCGAAGAACCTGGGAATAGGAACGTGTAAATCTGAGACACTCTGGGAAATAGACGACCAAAGGATGGCCCCCTATTTGGTGAAGGTGAAGGAGTCAATCAAGGAATAGACACAAGAATAATCAGTGCCCGGCCTATTTTATTGTGGTGACAATCTTTACCTTTTTGTTTGTTACCTCACTCTTCAGAAGATATCCAATCGCCCCGGAATCACTTCCCACCCTGGCTTGCATCAGTGTTGATGACTGGACCGTGCGGGGCGGATTCTTGGCCGTATTGGTGATTTTCCTGTTCGCCCACTCCATTGCGATTTTTCCCGGTTCCCGGCCGAGGACAGCGTTGGAAAATTCCCTTCGTGCCTTGTCCTTAACCTTGAGGTCATACAGGGTTATCTTTTTTCCATCCGGCCAACGGAGAAGGTCATTCTCGTAGTATTTTTTAACATCACTAATGGTGAGTAAAGTCGCGGGATTGCCCGCGTTTACAATGACCACGACGGGATCGGCGGCTATGGCTGAGCCGGTGAGTATCAGATAAAAAACAACAGTGAAGAGATACAAGGTTTTCCCATTTATCCTCGTCATGTGAGTGCTTATTCTTTTCATGTTCCTCTCCTTGATTGCTCTGAGGTAATGTCAAAAGTTTTTGTTTTGTTTCTTCATAACTTCTTTAACTACAAAGGTTTTTCTTAATAACGGTTTCCTCCCCCCTATTTCCCATTAAAACATTCTAAAATAGTCGCCGCAGGTTTTGTGGATACTGTGGTAAAGTCGAAGCGGAGCGGAGACTTTTCCAAGCGATTGTGGTAAGCTGTGGAAAACCTGCTGTTTAGGTTTTCCATAGTTTTCCACATGAGCGCCAGTATCCACAAAACAGAAAGCATTGCTTGCTGGAGGACACCATAGATGGATCGTATATCTCGTTTTGTCATCTGGATCTGTTCCAAGTTTACGCGTGAACAAATCCAACGTATCGTGAATGATCTGAATGACATCTTAACCAACCGAAATCCTGAAGTGAAACCCAAAGACGATTTTAAAGAAAAACATCCGAACTATCGCAACTTTTCGGTGGATCCGAATCCTCCTTTAAAAAAGCCGTTAAAAAAAAACTGAAGTCGATTTCAAAGAGCTTCTTAAACAATATCGGCAAGAGCACAACAGGCCTCTGAGACCTGTTCATTCCAGGAAACCTGAAGCCAGAGTCCCTGAAGACACGAAATGTCCTCAGTGTGGCGCTCCTTCAAAATTCCTTTACTTCAACGACGGTAAAAAACGATCTCAAATCAAATGTAAAGTCTGCGCCTATCTCTTTAACCTGCATCGTCGTCTGACTCACAAAACCAAATTCTGGTGTCCCCATTGCAACCATGCTCTTTATCTTTGGAAGCATCGTAAAGATTGTTCCATTTACAAATGTGACAATGACCAATGTCCAGCCTATATAAAAAATCTCAACAAACTCAACCCCCTCGAAAAAGCCCTGCGAAAAACCAAATCCTCACAGTTTAAACTCCACTATCAATATCGTGAGTATCACTTTACCCATGAACAGCTCCAACATGCCGCACCCGATCAATCCACTCGGATCTTGAACATCCGTAACTCGATGAACACTCTCTGCCTGGCTCTGACCTTTCACATCTCTTTAGGCATCTCCGCCCGTAAAACCGCCTATATCCTTAAAAACGTCTTTGAGCTGCCCGCCTCGTATCAAACCATCCTCAACTACACGCTCTACGCCGCTCCTCACTGTCACACATTCAACCTTCAATTCAAAGGCGAGGTCGAATCCACTCAAGCCGGTGACGAAACCTACATCAAAATTGCCGGTAAACACGCCTACACGTACTTCTTTATAACGCCTGCCAGACGTATAATCTCCGCCTACCACATCGATGATTCTCGCGATACGTTACCGGCGACCATCGCCATGAACGAAGCGATTCGTACCGCTCCTCATGATGAAAACCCAACCCTTATCACCGACGGCAATCCTTCTTACCTTGCCGGCATCCACTTCCTCAATCAAGCACGTGACGAAAATATTATCTCCCATAAGAAAGTGGTCGGCCTTCAAAACCTCGATGCCGAATCAGAAAGATTCCGGCCTTTCAAACAACTCATCGAACGCCTTAATCGGACCTACAAATTCCATACGCAAGCGGCCAATGGCTTCAATTCTAAAGCCGGCGCCATGGCGCTGACCACGCTCTTCGTCACTTACTACAACTTCTTCCGGCCTCATGCCGGCCTCAACTACCAAGCGCCTATCCCTCGTGATGACCTGACTTCCATTTCGACTCTGCAAGGGAAATGGGCTCAAGTGCTCAATACCGCCTTCTCGTTAAATTAATCCTTCCTTCACTTCATTCATGAAATACTACACAGGATAACTGTCTCTGCTGGACCTCTTGATCACTGAAATATACTCGGTCTCCTCCCGCCAGAAAACCTCTCTTGTTGTTTATTGCTACGATTTGCTTTCAAATCCTTTTCATTTTTTTTCATGTTACTTTTGACACTACCGTAAAAATCCGTTTACGGTTACCGGTTTACAGTTAACGGTTTTTTAATTTTTTGTAACTGCTCAGGTTGTCAGGTTGCGCTTACGCGCGTCCCTGGAACTGCGAACCTTAGCAGTTGCCATTAACTGTTAACCGTCAACTG
>NZ_JAZFTO010000393.1:0-4037 GCF_036446775.1 Candidatus Desulfatibia sp. | reverse complement strand
GGTGGGAGTTGGGGCAATAAAAAAAAATCGACCATATAGAGGCCATAGTTTAAAAATACCTGCCGAACTGTTCTTCTAACAGTGGGGTCGTCAACAGGTCTATCCAAGGCTGTGGAAAGATTGATTGCCAGGCCCTCACGGTCTTTTTTTGAAAAAACATAGATGATTAAGGCCACCACTTTTGCTAACCAGCGGGAAAGGTTGACAGGCAGGTAACGGGCAACAAAAAAGGTTGCATAATACGAAGCCGGACTGTCAAGAATGTGTCTGCGCATTTATATATTAACCTGGGTTCAGTGGTTCAGCGTTCAAGGTTCCGGGTTGATGTAAAAATACCGAAATACCCTGTAGTTTGGTACGGGGATAGGAAATTTAGCCCTCCGGATAAACCTTTCGCCATCTGAGCGGCGTAGCCGCGTTTCATAAAATCGTATTACGATTTTATTTTACCATACTCCAAATCAAGATTTTTTTCGATGGCCGCTTTTATTTTTTCCATTAATTCATCTTGATTGTTTTCATGATATCCGCGGGGGTCAATCACATCGCCGACAACGATTTCAATCTTACCGGGCATCAGCGCTAAGGTGTTTTTAGGGAGTACAAACCGGCTTCCGTTTACGGTAACCGGCAAAATGGGAACCCCCGACTTGAGGGCAATAATCGCCCCACCCATCCGGAATTTCAGCAGATGCCCAGTTTCACTTCTTGTTCCCTCAGGGAAAATGATTACAGATGTTCCCCTTTTAATCTTTCCGGAAGCTGTTTCGAGGCTGATAGATGCTCCCTCCCGGTTTTTTCTATCAATATATACATGTCCAGCTCTTTCAAGGGTATAACCAAAGATTGGCATTTTCCTAATGTCCGCTTTGACTACCCAGCGGAGCTGAAGGGGAATTTTGCCGATCAGGGCCCAAACATCGAACAGGCTCTGATGATTTGACATGACAATGTAGGTAAGGTTTTTGTTAATCTTTTCCTTACCTTTTATCGTTAACCGTGTACCTGAGAGAAAAATATTGAGCAGAGACCAGAACTTGCCGACATAGTGAGCTAAATTTCCTTTGCGGTCGAATTGAGAGATGATTATAGCGACCAGACATGCCACAATTGTGTTAAGTATCACGGAGATAAGGTAAAAAGGGCGTGTTAAAGGATACAAGACCCAATAAAAAAAAATCTTCAAAATGCCAACTCCTTATATCCTGTGTCTGGTAAATTCAACGGCAAATTTCTGAACCTTTGAACCCTGAACCTCTGAACCTGTGAACGGTTACTCAATAATAAACCTTTACAGCGAATGTTTATTGTGGATAAATTTACAGTTCCGGCCTTATCGTTACCGAATAACTAAGTTTATTGAAGCAATTTACAGCCAATTAGATAATAAAGTCAAATGTCAAATCCAATGTACAAAATACCCTGCTTGCTGATTAAAATTAAACATCAAATATTGCGTGCATTTTTTTTTCAAAACAATTCTATGGGTATTTATCTTTGGTTAGCTGTTTTCGTTGCAATAACCGGGTGTGCCCACCTTACGAACCAGAAGACAGCTACGGGGTTAAAAGCAAATCAGAAGCCCAAGGTATTTGTTATTATTCTGGATGCGCTGAAGCGTAAAACCTTAATGGAATCGCTTGATACTCTACCAAATTTCAAGGAAATCATCAAAGGAAGCGCAAACGATTATCCCTATATGTACTTTGAAAATGTCCTTGTCTCCATACCTTCCTCTTCCAAGCCATCCAACACCACCCTTTTAACAGGCGTGTATCCTGACAAGCACGGTGTTCCTTCAACGATATGGTTCGACAGAAAGAAACAAAAGATCAAGACGCTGGATTCAATTACGCAACGCCGGATTGTCAATATTTTGCAGGAAACCAATACCGATACCATTTTCGATTATGCCCGCAGATCAGGCGTAACAACAATGGCCGTGGCGACCCAGGTAGCCAAAGGGGTTGACAGTCGGGACTGGATTCAACAAAGCGTTCATCTCTGGGGCCAGGCCTTTTCCCTTAATCTTTTGCAAGAATTCAACCCCATTCCGGACGGTGCTCATCTTGACAGAGGTACGACTGTCGGTCTTTTAAAAGGTCATATGTACTCTTTGGCAGATGGGTTGGAAGGCAAACTGCGAACAAGCGGGGATATCCCCGACCTAACGGTTATCCATTTTGTCGGTATGGACATTTTTACACATTATCCCCGGCGGTTTATGCTGCAAGAGAACTGGTCCCTGGACGAGATCCAAAAGTGGTATCTGCAAAAGGTTCTTGACCCGGAGTTGGGAAAAATCAAGACTTTTTTAACAAAACATCAATTATACGATAATACGATTTTTTTCTTTGCCTCTGACCATGGACAGGCCCGCATCAGAAAACATATTGATGAAAAGAATTTCGAAAAAAGAATTTCGAATTATTTTAAAGTCATGGGGCGGCCTTACTCCATGGATCAAGCCGAAATTATCATTATGCCGGGTGCCAGCACCAAAACACTATATGTAAAAAATCGATCAAATTCCGGCTGGATGACTCCACCCCGTTTGCTTGAAGATGTAAAACCGGTTGTAGATGCCCTGATTGATACCAAGCCCATGCGAGAGCATTTAAAGGCCCTGCTGGTGGCCCGATATCCCGGTGAAAGAGATGAGGTTCCCCAAAAAAACAAAAAATCGAGAGAGATAGATCCTTTCTGGCTTTTTAATCTGAGCTATTATCGCCGGTCAGACCGCCAAAATAATGATTTTCTGAAAGCTTTAGAGCCTTTATCAAAAATAGATGATTTGGTGGGAAAGAATCTTAAAGCCGCTTATATGTATCGGCGCGATTTTGTGCGCCAAAACATACCGGATATTATCCTGATCAATCAGCCGGGCTATTTCTTCACACCTGATAGAGGTAAATACGCTCACCATGGAAGTATTTATCCGGACAGTGCCTATGTTTCATTCATGGTTTCAGGCCCGGCGATTCACAGGTTTTCAGATGCACCGCAAACAATTACCCGGCAAATCGATACCGTAGATCTGGTTCCGATGGTCGCCCATTTGGCGGGCATCAAAATCGATAGACCCGTTGATGGGATTAATCGGCTGTTGGAGGAGCGATGAAGTGTACCTGAACGTCACAATTCAAAGGCTTGATAGCCTGCAGACTTTAAGATTAATATCTTGCGCACTCTTTTTTTCCTTTTTAATGGGATGCTCCGCCCCATACATAGTCACTTCAGATAAATACTCACAATATGCAGGAGAGATCAATCAGCACACCCGTTTGATCCGGGCCCAGAGAAGCCGGATATTCCGAATGCTGACCCACGAGGATACCTTCAAAACCATATGTCCCCAGGGCACTATTGTTACATATGAACCCCCGCTGCCTTACCAGGTAGGGACTAACGTTAATACGTTTATCGATCACATATTTAAGCTAAAGTGGCGTTCACAGGTGGTGGAATTGATTCCGGACGAAAAAATACAACTCCAATTTCTGGACGGTTTTTTTGCCGGAGGGACTGAAATCTGGGAGCTTGAACCTGAGAATGGATTTACCAGGGCAACGCATACTATTATTATCAGGCCCCAGGGCTTTATCAAAAAACTGATATGGAATTTGAAAGTCAGACTCAAACACGACCGGATGGTGGAAGCTGCGCTTGATAATCTCAAACGTATGGCGGAAACAGACTGAATTATGGAAAAACCGAATCCCTGTATCCTGTGTAATACTTTGGAATTTCGTCCTGTCCATCGCAAAGATCAGTGGCAATACCTTTGCTGCCGCAACTGCAAGCTGGTATCTATTCATCCCCGGCCCACGGCCCGAATGTTAATGGAATATTACCGGGATTATTTGCCTGACCGGCCCGTGGACATCAGCAAATGGGAAGCCATGATAAAACCGGTGGTAGCTAACTCTGCCGATCTGATCGTTTCGCGGTCAAGAACCGGCGGCAAAAAAATGCTGGATATCGGTTGCGGATACGGTTTTTTGTTGAATGAAATGCAGTCCCGTGGATGGGATGTT
>NZ_JAZFTO010000392.1:0-23814 GCF_036446775.1 Candidatus Desulfatibia sp. | reverse complement strand
GGTATTGACATGACCGGGACGTTTAGCTGCAATGTAAGTTCAAGCGCAATCAGCAATTTTACTATGAGTGTTTCCGGTGGAGTGAAATCTGCTTCAATTTCCGGTGCCACCGGGACGTTTAGCGGCAGTTCATTTGACATTGATACTTCCAAAGGGACGTGGCTTCTTAACGGCGCTCCTCCTTCATATAAAGATGCTCATGGATCGCTTTACGGACCCAACGGCGAATTTGTTGGAGGCGCCTGGGGTATGAAAGTGGACAGCTCGAACGGTGCTCAGGGCATTTTCCAGGGCGCCAAGTAATAAAAAGGTGCTGAAACTTTTTGAATTTGTTTTGTTAAGTTCCGCTTCAGGCGGGACGTTATATAAAATCGCGCAGCGATTTTATTTTGATATCATCGTAAATGCCCCGTTCCAGTCTTTGCCCGGGGGATTAACTTTGTAGTCGTGGCAGCGTGCCAGCATGGTTTTGCTGGGGCCGTCATCCGGGATGGCGGCCAGCCCCTGATTAAAGAAAACAAGCGCCCGGTTCCAGTCCTGTTTGCGGTATGCGTTCAGTCCCCGGGCGTAATTATCCAGGGTTTCGCGCCTGGGAGCGTCAACGTCTTCATGATAGCCGATAAGTTCGTAAATCGTTATGGGTTTTTCTTTTCCGACGACATTAATGGAATCGATTTCCCGGCCTACAATACCGTTGCCGATCTTGCTGAAAGTTGACTCGCTGACAAGCGTAAAACATTCGTAGGCCTTGTTCACCCCTTCCAGCCTTGCAGCCGTATTGACGGTATCGCCCATCATGGTATAGTCCATGCGGTTTTTTGATCCCATGTTGCCGACCACGGCCGGGCCGGTGCATAAGCCGATGCGCATTTTAAGCTCGGGTCTCCCTTCTGTTTTCCATATTGCTCGCAGTTCGACCAGCCTTTTCTGCATTTCGATACAGGATCGGCAGGCCACTTCAGCCTGATTGACCAGCGGGTTGGGCGCGCCGAACATGGCGATGATGGCATCCCCTTCGAATTTATCCACCGTGCCTTCATGCGCGAGGATAATATCGGTCATTTCGGTCAAAAACTCATTTAAAAGCTCCACCAGTTCAACGGGAGTTAGCTTTTCGGAGATGCTGGTAAATCCCTGGACATCCGAGAAAAATGCGGTGATAACGCGTTTTTCACCGCCCAGAACCAGTTTCTCAGGAGACTGGATCAACTGGTTGACAACCGCGGGGGCCATATAGGTTGAAAATGCATCTTTAATAAATTTTTTCTGGCTGGCTTCCGCTAAGTAGCGGTAGGCGGTAATGGCAACATAGATAATAATCATCACAATAAGCGGGTAAACCAGATTGAGAATCAATCCCTGGGCGGAAAACAGGTACTGGCACAGCGCAATGTAGCCGATAAACAAGGACAGGCCGGCCAGGGCACCGAGAACAACCCCCGCCCGGGGCAGCACGATCCCTAAAAACAGCCCTGTAAGCAGAATCGCCAGGACATCAAATATTGAGGCCCAGCCCGGCTGCTGTAGAAAATCCTGGTTCAGGATGCTGTCGATAATATTGGCATGGATTTCAAGACCCGGAAAGGTGGTTCCGAAAGGCGTAACCCGCAGATCGTATATGCCTACGGCAGTTGCCCCCACCAGTACAATCTTGTCCTTGAGGACATCGCCGGGAACATCTTCATGCAGAATGTCCGTAATCGAAATGTGGGGAAAGGTCTTTTCACGGCCGCGATAGTTAATCAGGATGCGCCCGAGTTCGTCTGTGGGTATAGAAATGCTGCCGATGTTTACCCCTTCAACACCATGCTCGGCCACATCTGCCGAGACGGGATCGTCCAGGTAAGCAGCAGCCGAAATTAGAGACAGCGGCGCGTACAATATATCGTTGAATCTGAACACTGCAGGTATCCAGCGTACAACACCGTCCGGATCGGGAAACATGTTGAAGTATCCCGAGTATTCGGTTGCATTTGAAATTATTTCGATGTTGGACTGGGGCATTTTAGCTTCGATCAAAGGCACGTTTTGGGCGGCTTCCGAGGCATAGCGCACAAACTTGTACCGGGACCCCCGCACATTTTCTTGATGAGCGGCAAGATCCTTTGCACTATAATGCTGGGTCGCTTCAGGATCCATATGAAAAAAATATCCTAATACGACCCTGGCACTGGACTTTGTGATAGTACGGGCCAGCAGTTTGTCGTCGTCGGATTCTATTTTCAAATTTTCCAGGAAACGTTCAAAAGTTTTGTCTTTAAAATGAATTTTCTTTACTTCATTCTGAATGGTGTTAATGGTATTAACAATTCTGATATCATCTGGCTCAAGAAAGCCGATATCAAATCCGATAACCTTGGCACCGGCTTTTGAGAGTTTGGTAACCATATCGGCGATTTTCGATCGGGGCCAAACCCATTTCCCCTCCTTTTCAAGGCTTTTTTCATCGATGACGGCCAAGACGACTTCAGAGCTCACGGCAAGACTTCCCCGGGTGGTGAATCTTAGGTCGATGGTTTTCAATTCAATGATATCCAAAAAAGGGATTCCATAGGCATAGGCAAAAATGCCTAAAACAATGATAAGCACGCTGATAGTATACGGATTTAATTTGAAAAATTTTTTCATAACTGTAGTCCTGTAGTTTTTGCAGATAAGCGTTAAGCAAGATTTCTGATAACAAGATCTTTCCGGATCAGGTGGCTTTCATTTCGGCCGGATGTTAATTTTCTTTAACTATTACACATTATTATACGATTTTTTAAAAGTCAACCTCCGCATATCGACACAATTTGGTGATTGATCCCTAGGTTCCAAGACACTCCAAGTTCTCTAATTAGCATGTTCGATGACGTATTTTAGGCCAAGGCACCTGTTTATGCAAACCGGGACCTTTAAAATGGAATGAATACCAAAGAACTTTCAATTATGTATTATCGCTCAATAGAGGTGATACTTTAGCCCTGATTTTACACGGTTACAATCGGGTTGTCGTTGAAACGGCCATTTTTTAGCGCGCCAAATCATTAAGTCGATTTCAAAAATAAATTCTTTATGAGAAATTCGGGATAATGTTATCTTCTGGGTTCGGTTCCTTGTTTGAAAAGGGCGCTGACGGCATCTGGTGAGTCATCCGGTGCCAGGCGGCCGGTTAACGGATTCATGCGCACCTTAACCATATTATGCGGAATATCAAAGTACTGATGAGGTGTTTTGGCCGGGGCGTTCTGCATGAATTCGATCCATATGGGCAGTGCGGCTTTAGCTCCGGTTTCCCATTCTCCCAAAGTGCTGAATACATCCTGTCCCACCCATACTCCGGCGGCAATCGATGGTGAGAAACCGATGAAAAGCGCGTCTTTGTAATCATCGGTTGTGCCTGTTTTGCCGGCAACCGGCTGTTGGATCACCCGTGCTTTTTTACCTGTTCCTTCCTGAATAACGCCTTCTAACATGTTTGTCATTATCGCTGCTCCAGCCCGCGACATGGCCACTTTTTTTTGGGGCTTAACACGCCAGATGATCCTTCCTTTACGATCGAGGACTTCCATGACACCAAAGGGTTTGATCAGGTTGCCTCTGTTGGGGAAGACCGCATAAGCGGCGGTCAAATCCAAAAGGGTCACTTCCGATGTTCCCAGTGCCAGTGACAGATTCGGAGCAAGGGAGGATTCAATGCCGAGGTCGTATCCAAAACGAGCTACCGAATTAGGTCCCAGCATTTCGATGAGTCTGACTGCGGGGATGTTCTTAGACATTGAAAGCGCCATTCTAAGTGTCATTTCCCCTTGATAGCTTTTGGAAAAGTTTTGCGGCTGCCATTCTTTTTTGTCAAAACCTTTAAAAGCCACCGGTGCGTCCAGTATGATCGTATTCTGGGGGAATCCCCGCTCGATCGCATGAGCGTAAACAATCGATTTAAAAGCAGAACCTGGTTGTCTGCGGGCAGCAACAGCCCTGTTATAAGGGTTATTGAAAAAATCCTTGCCCCCTACCATGGCCAAAATTCCTCCGGTATGCACATCCAGACTTACCAGGGCGGCTTGGGGGGCAGGATCTATTTTGTTTTGTTTCATACGGGTCTCAAGGGCTAAAAGTCCTTTTGCGACCGAGCGCTCCGCCGCTTTTTGCAACTCGAAATCTAACGTTGTAAAAACGGTGAGTCCTCCTTTATAGAGCAGCGATGATCCTAATGTCTCTTCAAGAAGTTCTTTGACATATTCTACAAAGTAGGGTGCTTTGATCGAATTTTTATCTTTTTTCCTCGTATTCAACGGCTCTTTTAAAGCTTCATGATAAACTGCTGCCGTGATGATGCCGGTATCTTTCATCTGCCTTAAGACCGTGTTGCGGCGTTTTACGGACAGCTCTTGGTTGACCATCGGAGAGTATCGGGAAGGTGCTTTGGGCATCCCGGCAATCAGAGCGCATTCGGCCAACCCTAAGTCTTTAACCGCTTTCCCAAAAAATATACCGGCGGCAGACTCAACGCCGTAGGCACTGCTGCCAAAGTATACCTGATTAAGATATAGTTCCAGAATTTCATCCTTTGTATAACGGCGTTCCAACTGAAAAGCTAAAATTGCTTCCTTGATTTTGCGTACAATAGTTTTGCGGGGAGTTAGAAAGAGGGTCTTGGACAACTGCTGGGTAATGGTACTGGCGCCTTCGACAAATGCTCCTGCCTGTATATCCCTGATAATGGCCCTTAAGATACCTTTCAGATCGACACCGCTGTGTTTATAAAAGTTCCTGTCTTCTGTGGCAATCAGGGCTGCTTTAAGGTAATGTGGTATAAGTTTTAAAGCGACCGGTTTTCTTTTTTCGATAAACAGTTCAGCCAGCAGGACTTTGTCGGCGGAGTAAATTCGTGTGACAGCAGAGGGTGTGAAACTTTCCAGACTGCGGATCTGCGGGAGATCGTGGGTGAAAGCAAAAAAGGCGCCACCTATTATCCCGGAAACAGCTCCGGCGATCAGGACAAGAAAAATAACGGCGTTTTTTTTATTTAAACGAAATTTGAGCATGCTTGACTATTACTGTTATAGATTGCTAACATAAACCACGCAAGCGGCCTTTTTCAAACTGGAATCTAATCTTACGAATTCATCAAAGTTAAGGAGAATCAAAGTGGCCCATCACCACCACAACCATGAGATACACAGTACTTTATCATTTGATGAGAAAATGATCAAACTTCTTAAGCACTGGATAAAGCATAATGACGATCATGCCGCAACATACAGGGATTGGGCGCAAAAAGCAAAACAGAAGGGCCGGGATGAAACCGCATCTTTGCTGGAAGATGCCGCTGCAATGACCGAAAGGACCAGCAAATTGTTTGAACAAGCTGTCGAAAGCGTTAAACCTCGATAAATTAAGGGTAAAGAGACTGTAACCGTTCACAGGTTCAGGGTTCAAAGGTTCAGAAATTTGAACCGTTAATTAGCCAGCTCTGAACTCTGAACCTGTGAACGCCTACAAGAGACTTAACGAGGAAAAAGCCATGAAAATCAGAAGTTGTGTATTTTGTTTGATGATGTTGCGGCCCCAAAGGCAAGACGGCCGTGGCAACATACAGGATCAGGGTGGGTTTGTAATTTAGATTCATCCAAATTGAGCGATAACGCTCAATTGGGTATCCTTTGTCCGTCGCCCGTTGCTAAGCAATAAGAAGTGAGATTATACTTCAACTACAGGTGAAACACAAAAAGAGGCCCTAAGAACCTGTAAAACCACTGACTACGGACCACTGACCACCGACGCCTAATCGAGTTTTGACTCGATTAGGGTAAGAGCTATTTGTTATGACCAAGACGCAATCCCAACAAAGTATGCTCCTCCGCTTTTTCCCCTTTTTAGCATGGCTTAAGGGGTATCAAATATCAACTTTCCGCAGCGATGCGCTGGCCGGAGTGACGGTTGCGGTAGTGCTCATCCCCCAGGCAATGGCCTATGCCATGCTGGCCGGTCTGCCTCCGGTTTACGGACTCTACGCGGCGGCAGTTACACCGCTCATTGGGGCTCTGTGGGGCAGTTTGCGGCAGCTGGCTACCGGTCCCATCGCGATTATGAGCCTGCTGGTCCTAACCACACTCACCCCCATGGCGGAACCCGGCAGCAAAGAGTTTGTTGAGCTTGCCTTTCTGTTAGCCTTTATGGTGGGGGTTTTGTATATTGGCATAGGAGTATTTCGCCTGGGTTTGGTAATGTCTTTTATTTCGCATTCCGCAGTAAAAGGATTTACCGCCGGCGCCGCACTTATCATCATCGCAACCCAGCTTCCTCACTTTTTAGGCCTCAGCGTGTCCCGGCATGAATACATCTTGCCAAGACTGGTAGAGATTGCAAAAGGCCTGCCGGAATTACACATCTCGACCACCGCTGTCGGTCTGCTGGCGATGGGACTTATATTTGGCGTTCAAAAACTCCGCAAGACTTTACCCGCGGGGCTGATCGCACTGGTTGCGGCCACCATTGCAATTGTAGTATTCGAATTGCATCTAAAAGGTGTTGCCATCATAGGCAAGGTTCCCAGCGGGCTGCCGCACCCCGTGGTGCCGTCTTTTAATTTTGAAACCATCAGCTCCCTGCTGGGACCGGCCGTTGTAATCGCAATGGTGAGCTTTGCCGAAACATATTCGGTGGGCAAGGCTATCTCATCCCAGACCAAGCAGAAGGTGGATGTCGACCAGGAGTTTATCGGTCAGGGACTGGCAAATCTTATCGGTTCTTTTTTCCAGAGTTATCCGGTAAGCGGTTCATTCTCCCGCACGGCAATCAATTTTACTACCGGCGCAAAAACAGGTATATCCAGTGTGGTTTCCAGCCTGAGTGTGATTTTAGCTTTGCTGTTTTTGACGCCCCTGTTTACCTATATTCCCAAGGCGGCCCTTGCTGCGCTGGTAATCAGTGCCGTACTGCTGCTGTTTCACCCTAAGGAAGTATTTGTGCTCTGGAAAAAAAATCGCCATGATGGGATTGTGGCCGTGACGGTTTTTGTGCTGGCGCTTTTAACAAAACCCGATTATGCTCTGCTGATCGGTGTGATGATGTCATTGATGTTCTTTTTATGGAAGACAATGCATCCTCGTATCGTGCGCATTACCAAGGATCCCGAACTGAACATGTTTGTTAATGCCGACACTTTTAATAAACCGAGCTGCCCGCAGATCTTGCAGCTGCGCTCTGACAATGCTATCTATTTTGCCAATGCCGAATATACCATGGAGCACTTGCTTGAACGTCTGGACGAGCAAACAACGCCGGTTCGATTTTTGCTGTTGAATTTTGAAGCGGTGGGATTTATAGATCTTACCGGCACTGACGAGCTGCGGGTGTTAATAGATGAACTTAAGTTGCAGGCGGTTCGGCTCGCACTTTTAAGTGTGCATCTGCCGGTAAAACAAGTATTTGAAAGTTCGGGTTTACTGGAACAACTAAATACCGAGTATATGTTTGAGCGGCGGGAAACAGCCATCGCCAACCTTTTTCAAGATATTGATCATGAATACTGCAAAAAGGAATGTCCCTACGAGCTCTTTCACGAGTGCTCCACCGTTAAGTAGAACCCAATTGAGCAATAAGCTCAATTGGAAGTTATCGGTTATCGGTTATTCGTTATTTGAAGGAAACGGACATGGTTTTTATATCTGTGCCAAATAACCAGTAACTAATAGCGCATAATCGGGCTTTGGCTCGATCATGCTAAATGGTGAATAACGTGAACATTACTACAACATCCCTCGAAGGAGTCCTCGTTATCGAACCGCAAGTGTTCGATGACAAGCGCGGCTTTTTCATGGAAACCTTCCATCACAAACGATATCGGGAACATGGTATTAACCGAACCTTTGTTCAGGACAACCTTTCTTATTCCGCTCAAGATACATTAAGAGGTTTGCATTTTCAGGTCAGACATCCTCAGGCAAAGCTAATTCAGGTCGTCACCGGTGCAATATTTGACGTGGCGGTTGACATCCGCTCCGGTTCACCTTCATTCGGCCAATGGGTCGGTATCCGTTTGTCGGAAAATAACCGGCGCCAGGTATATATCCCGGAGGGGTTTGCCCATGGTTTTTGCGTACTCAGTGAATCCGCCCATTGCTTGTACAAATGCTCCGATTTTTATGCACCGGATGACGAGGGAGGCATCTTATGGTCCGACCCGGCCATTGGTATTGACTGGCCGATCGAGGAACCGATTGTTTCTGATAAGGACGGGAATTATCCACTGCTTGGTGATCTTTCTCC
The DNA here is from genome assembly GCF_036446775.1 of Candidatus Desulfatibia sp. Lineage (NCBI taxonomy): Bacteria > Pseudomonadati > Thermodesulfobacteriota > Desulfobacteria > Desulfobacterales > Candidatus Desulfatibia > Candidatus Desulfatibia sp. Next base: position 15,561 of record NZ_JAZFTO010000392.1, on the reverse strand, counting down.
CCAGCAACTCCCCCGTCATTAAGGATGCCCCATGAATACCCATGATCTAAAAATACTGACCGGAATCTGTTTTCCAATCATGTATTGAAGTAGCAGGTTTCTTGCATGAACCGAATTTGGATCACATTTTAAGCTTAGGAATAGGAAATATGTCAGCAAAGATCGTTTTTTTTACGAAGTACTTAGGAAATGAATTTATCAGGCCCATTAACTATGTGACGGCCTTTTTAATCGGTGCTGCTATCAATCTTGCTCAGGGACAAGCTATATTCTTTTCTTCAGTACCTTATGTAATCCCGCTTTTCGTACAGACTTTATCCAAAGCGTCGGTAAGATTCAGATACAGAGAGTTAGACATTTTAAGCCTGCTTCCGGCTGAAAGAAAAGACCCTGCGTTTATAATCGATTCGAGCGGCAAGATAATAGCATCAAAGGGGAAGACAAACACGTTTTTAAAAAGGCATTTGATCGATAATCTTCACCATTTATTCAGCGCAGAGGATGCCAAGGCAATCTTGGAACTTGCAAAAAAAACCGGTGGTAGTTTAGCGGCAGAATCATTTGAATCATATTCAAAATCGGTCCGCAAGTGGTACCAGGTTCAGGTAAAGCTGGCCGGCACTTCAAACTACATCCTGGTCTGGTTTGAAGACATTACTTTGAGAAAGGCGCTTGATTTTAGCTTGTCGGCCATCAGAAAGTTCAGTGGTGAAATGATATCGTCAATCGATGAGTTTATCAGAATCGATAGTGTCTACGACAGGGTAGCGTGGCTGATACTACAGGAAGGTTATCACGGTGTTTTTATTACCCGGCAGGATCAAAAAGGCAACCTTTTTGGTTATGTCTTTAAAAAGGACCAGGACAATCTGGTGAGATCCGACCAAATAAATATCTCAAGAAGTTCGCGGGCTTCGGTTTTGGATTCAAGGAAACAGGAGCGCATCATAGCTACCGCCAAATCAGAAACCGAAACTCAGGAGACCTTTGATAATGCCCATCAATGTAATCCGGCAGTGAAGAATTTTTTGGAAGTCCCGATTACAAACTACATTAATTTCCATGAAGGAGATGTCTCTATAATTGCATTTAATAAAAGTGACGGAATAAATAAAAACGATTTTTTCGTCATGGAAACAGTCGTAAATACTGCACGATCAATCACCTACCTGATAGATCTGGCGATCGGAAAAAACCGCCTGCTAAGCGCCCTGGAAGTTGCCGAAGAAGTTCAGCAAAACCTGCTACCCCAAAATAATCCGAACATTGCAGGTTTCGACATCGCCGGCAAAAGCATCTACTGCGACGAAACCGGAGGAGATTATTATGACTTTTTAGAACCTTCGCCAGACTCTTCCGGCCGATTCAGCATAGTGGTGGGAGATGTCACCGGGCATGGGGTTGAAGCGGCTTTACTTATGACCACCGCGCGGGCATTAATTCGCAGTGAGACCTTTCATTCCGAAAATGTTTCCCAGGTGGTTAACAGAGTAAACCGCCATATAGCTTTTGACGTGCATGATACCGGCCGGTTTATGACCCTCTTTTATCTGACTTGCGATCCGGCGAATAAGAGTCTGCACTGGGTGCGTGCCGGACATGATCCGGCCATTTTCTTCGATCCAGCCACCGATGCCTTTGAGGAGTTGCAGGGTCCGGGTTTGGCCCTGGGTGTGGATGAAAACTGGCAGTATAAGGAAAATGAAAAAACCGGTCTGGCCAAAGGTCAAGTCATCTTGATCGGCACGGACGGCATCTGGGAGACGCGTAATCCACAAGGCAAGCTTTTCGGCAAAGCTCCCCTCCATGATATTATTCGCCAAAACGCGGCAGCGAGCGCCAGCCAAATCCTGGAAACAATCTTCGAGGCTTTGGATCGTTTCAGGCAAGGGCTGAAGGCCGAGGACGACATTACATTAGTGGTTATCAAGATAGATGGAGACACATAAAATAATCGTGATAAAAGGGGAGGAATTGGGGGAGAAACTACCATCCTTGAGGATGAAAATTGCCAAAACAAATGAAAACCTTGGGCAGGCAATAAAATGACAGCACTTACAAGAAAAATCTTATTTGTAGATGATGAAGAATTACAAGGTAAATTAATGCAAAGAATGCTTGCCGGGATGGGATATGATGCTAAAGTTGCAAAAAATGCTAAGGAGGCTTTGGAGATTTTAGATAATGAAGAGTTCCCGCTTATTATAACAGATTTGAGTATGCCGGAGATGAACGGTATTGAATTGTGTAAGCGCATTAGAAAATTTAACTCAGAATCTTTTATTTATGCTTTTTCTGGATATCTTGCGGAATTTGATTTTGAAAAGCTTGAGGGGTTTGGTTTTAATGGTCATCTCAGAAAACCGATCACAAGTGAAGTGTTGAAATGTGCAATTGAAGGTGCCTTCGAAAAGATAGATAAGAGCAAGAAATTAGCAAATCATATTACAAAAACGGTAAATTGATGACAAAAATACCCTTAATAAAGGGAAAAGTTGAAGGTACTATAAAGTCACATGATAAAGATGGTAAATCTCCATTTTTCTTTCTACTTGACATCCCTTTCGTCACACTCTATTTTTCTGTATTCATTGAATTGTCTTTCATATGAACTTCTGGATAGAGATATCTCGATGACCACGACCACAAGAACAAAAGAAAAAGTTGAGCTGCTGGCACCGGCGGGTAATTTTGAAAAGCTCGAGACCGCCATACACTATGGCGCTGATGCTGTTTATCTGGCCGGCAGGGAATTCAGCCTGAGAAACTTTTCCGAAAATTTTACTGTTGACGAAATCCGGAGTGCCGTCAAACTGGCCCACGGGCATGGTGTTAAAGTCTACGCGGCTTGCAACATATACGCCAGAAACGAGGAGCAGGACCTGATTGCAGACTACCTTAAAACATTAGGGGAAATCGGCCCGGAAGCCGTTATTATTGCAGATCCGGGGATATTCAGGGAAGGCTAGGTTATGAAAGGGTATGTGCAGGTTTATACCGGAGACGGCAAGGGGAAAACTACGGCCGCTCTGGGCCTTTCAGTGCGGGCTGCAGGCGCCGGCCTGAAGGTGTTCATCGCCCAATTTGTCAAGATGGGTGAGGATAGTGAAATCAAGGCGCTTAAAAGATTTGCCGACCTTATTGCCGTTGAACAGTTCGGTCTGGGACGCTTTATAAAAGGCGCGCCGTCTGCCGGGGATATTAAGGCCGCTCAAAAGGGGCTTGCAAAAGTTAAAGCGGTAATGGCTTCAGGCGAGCATCAGCTCGTTATTTTGGAAAAAGCCAATGTTGCCGTCAAACTCAAGCTGCTATCAGTGCAGGATCTGGTTGACATTATAGCGGCTAAACCCGAGGATGTGGAATTGATCATTACCGGACGGGGCGCAGACCCTGAAATCATTGCCAAGGCGGATCTGGTGACCGAAATGAAAGAGATAAAACATTACTTTCAACAAGGGCTAGCGGCCAGGGTGGGAACCGAAAAACAATTTTTATCCTAAGGATTGTCAGTCTTTTTGCCGATATATAATAAGCGTCTATTGTGACGACGCATTAATTTTTTTCATCTTTTCCTCACCCCTGGGGTTTGGTCAACCCCAGGGGTTTTTTTAGTATAAATTACAAAACTTCCCGGTCTTTTCTTGGAATGGTAAGCTTTGCTTCAATAAAATCTTTGTGCGGCAGTTTTAACGAAGTCGATATACGACGGATCTCTTCAACTTCTTCATACGAGGTCATATCCGATGCATTGGCAATTTTGAATAAACACTTTAAAAATGCCTTCCTTTCATCATGGGTTGAGCAGTCGAAAAACCCCCTGGTTGTACGATAATAGTCGAGCCCTTTTAAGGCCCTCTGGCAACTGATTTCCGTAACCAGAGCTGCTTCCTGACCGGATAAGTCCCATTCTTCTGAAAGAATGGATTCGATGATTTTGCGTTCGTTTGCTGAAATGCCCGCATCTACTGCTGCAATCCTTGCGAGAAGTCCTGCGGCAAAACACAGTTTTCTGACCCGCTGTTCCGGCAGGTTAACCTCGATACCCTTTGCTGCAAGCTCGGACTCTAGCTGGTAATAAACAGTATTCATAATATAATCATCGACCCTGCTCTCCCTTTGCGCGGCCGCTTTGGATGTTTCATCACGTCTTTTAACCGATGTTTTTATCATTCTTGACATCCTTGCAAAGATGCCTGTGTGTGCTTTTTCAAGGGTCTGGCTGATTTCTTGAAGTACTGCCGATTCTTCATCTGTTATTTTCCCGTCGGCCTGAAACAACTGAGTAAGGGTCTCTATTACGAGGGCCTTGTCTTTTTTGGAAGTAATATTGGTCAATACCCTGGAAAGCAGCACCTCCCTTTCTTCGGATGTAACAGGTGAATCCATATATATTTCTATATGCTTCCATTCTTCGCCGGAAATTTCAGGGATGGTGAAAAGCAGATCCTTCAACGCGTTGATCTCTTCATTTGACAATTCACCATCGACCCAGGCAGCTGCCACCAGCAGCTTGGCAAGGTCCATTGTAAATGTTTTGTCGGACATAGCTTAAGGTTCCTTTAAACCAGCTTTCTATTTAATAGTGGGATAGAATTTCGTTTATGTTTCACCTCAACGAAGGGTAGAAGAGAAATTTTTTTTCTCCTTGTCGCACAATAACGTTTCCCCAAACTTTTTTACCAATAACATTTCCCGAACTGTTCAGAGCAAAAACCTCTATGCGGTGCTTTGCCGGTTTAACCGGAATACGGGCGATTTGAATTGTTTTAGGCAAGATAAAGCACAGCCGGGTGTCAGCTCTTTCCAGTTGATCGGTAAGTAAATCAAGGCCCGCGCTGATAAGGATGTTCCCAAGCGGCGTCTCTGATTCGAGCTGATCTTTGGCATATTGCGTTGTCAGCATTCTCAGGACTACTCGTATTGCCGCCCTGGTAAGGTCTAAGGTTCTATTGCTTTCTATATCCTGTTCGATGAGAACATCAGTATCGGTGAGAATCATGGAGTTGTGTTCTTGTTGTCCGGAATCGAGCAAAATTCTAAAGCTCTTGGTCTCTGACGGCCTCCTAACGGCTTCGGGCAGAGCGAGTTTTAAGTGAAAAGTAGTTCCGGCTTTTGTTTTTTCCTTATTCTTGAGTTTTTCAAGCTCCGATGCCGGCAGCGGTGGGGCCGGCAGAATGATCCGTACCGGCTCACTTCCGGCTTTGCGGTAGGTACCGCTGATAAATCCTCCGACAACATATGTGCCGCTGAAAATTGCTTCCTTAATAACAGGCGATTTGCCGGCGTAGCCGATAAAGATTATTTCACCGTCCTTGCTGTTTAAACCCTCTACTTCATCCTGAGAGGCTGTCGGAGCAAGATTTAAAAGGCGAATGTCTTCTTCCCGCCCGTTACGCTTGAAACGATAATAGGCAAGATTATTTATGGCATCAGGCAGCGGCAATGGTCCTTTCTGATAGGCGGACACAGATTTGAAAATAGAGATAAGCGAATTGTCCTTTTCTTGTTGCGCTTCATAAACGATGGAGGAAATATAATGGCTCATGCCGTCGTCCTGGTATTTATGCGCAAGTTCGGAATCTGAACTGAATGCATCGAAGACCAGCTGGACTTTGCGGGTTTCCACCAAGGCTTCATCATATTGATTTTTAGCCAGATAATTAAATGCTATGAATTGGTGTAAAAGGACTCTTTCGTGCCGCCTACCGCGGTAGGGGCGCACAAGGTCATTGATCAGTAAAGATGCGGCCTCGGTTGTAACTGAACGCGCATAGAGTTCAGCAACCACGTCTTCAGCTTTCTCCAGGTTCTCCAAACTTGATTGGTAATCTCCGGCATAATGGAATAAAAGACCCTGGTCCAGAAAATAGAGTAGACGGTCATTGCTGCCATAAAGAGTTTCATTTTTTTTGATATCAGCAGCAGCTTTGAGAAATGAGCCTTGCGAGGTTGCTTGAGACAAAAGGTCAATCCGCTGCAAGCTAAGGCTGCATGATAAAAGCAAGAATACTATAGCGGCAGCTAATGCAAATGCATTCAGGCCCGCCCACCTTTTTCGAAGGGAATACTTCATAGTTTTTAGGTTACAGTTTTAGCCGGCTTTTGGTAATATACTTTTTGATTTTTTTGTCGCCGATCCACAGCTTTCTATTTGTTTCAATTTCAATCAGTTCCATATTGATCTGGTAAAACATCACCCGCTTGTTGCCTTCCTGGTCAGCGATGGTGTTGATGCTTCCGATCATCATGAGATCTGCCCCAATCTCTTTACCGGCCATTTTCATAGTCTCCTCAGTGACATTACCTAACATTTGATCTGCTTTCTCCTGGCGTAACTGAATCCGCTCGTGCTTGCCGGCAACAAATTCCACTTTACCGGAATTTATCAAGGAGCGTTCAATATCTTTAACAAAGGTTTCGATGTTAATGTGTTCGTGGCTCTTGTTGCGCACCTCGCCTACTATGACAGTCGGAAGTCTGCTTTGATCAGAAAATTTGTTATACCATGGCCGTGACAGACAATCATTTATTAACTCCTCGGCCACAAGACGCGAGTCCGTGTCGTTCCATTTTCCGCTCAAATCCGTGATTGTATCCGCCTCCATGCGAACCACTTTTGTCCCCGCACATCCTGTTATTAATAAAATGATGAACACCAAGACAACAAATATCTGGGTACGATTTATCATACAATACCTCCTGTTGTTCTGATTCAAATTGCCGGCCCCAGGCCCTCCGCTTTCAAAGGTTTTGCCGCCGGATTTTTTCACTCAATTTTTTATGATCTCATAAAAAATAGAATTCATCAAGTTTTTGGTGTTTTCAACCGTCGCAGCTAAGGGCTGTTTCCATACGAGATTATCATATTAGCAGACTGGTTCATTTCTGATAGGAGAAAAATCCTTCATTAAAAGATAGAAAAAGGCCATGAAAAAAAGATTCACGACGGCAGTTAGGTAAAATGCATATTTAAACCCGATCGTTTGAATGAGGGTTCCCATGAGGACGGCATTCAACATCATGCCGAAATATATACAGGTGTTATACCCTCCCATGGCCAGCCCTCTTGATTCGGAATCGGCGGTTTCGGCGATGAGGGCCCCGACGGATGTAAAAGCCAGCCCCATACTGACTCCCAATGCAATCGCAAACATCATGAAATACCCTGCAGTTCGGGCCACCCCAAATCCTGCCATAGCAACGGCAAAACCAATAATACCTATAACCACGAGGATCTTACGGTCGGTCACCTTATCACTCAGATACCCCAGGGGAATTCGGGAAATTGCGTTGGCCAGCCCTTGGGCAAAAAATACAAGTCCGATTTGACTGACATTCAGGCCCTGGTTTTGAGCGTGAAGCGGAATAAACGTAATAAACATTCCAAGCCCAAAGCACCCTCCCAGCGTAACCAGCCAGCAACCCATCAGGGGACGGTTTTGGAATAACTTACGGACCGAAGTTGCGATTTGCGGCTTTTCGGAGTTAGGTTCCAAAACCGATCGAGTACGGGGCAGAAAGAACAGAACGATCCAGAAATTTAAAAAAACCAAAGCTCCCGAAATAAGGAAAACCTGAAGAAAGCCCGAGGTCTGAGCCAAAAACCCTCCGGCGGCAGGCCCCAAGCTCATGCCGCTGTATATAGCTGTTGTGTACCATCCGTATGAACGTCCCAGATGCGTAACAGGAGAGATATCGGCAACAAACGACATCATGGTCGGGCTGAACGCAGCTACACCGATACCGATAAAAATATAGGCCCACATCAGTTGAGCAAAAGTATTGCTGAAATAGAGCAGAAAAGATGCGCCCGTTAGGACCATCAATCCCAAAGAAACTAACAGTTTATGTCCCCAGCGGTCAGAAACAAAACCAAAAGGTAAAGACAAAAAACCCGCCATTAGAAAGAAAGCAGAATTGATAAATCCGATCTGAGCGGTATTGATCCCCAGAGATCTGGCGTAAAGCGGGACAACCGGAAGTCGCATGTTTGTTGCAAAATAGCAGCCGAAAGCGACTCCGCAGCTGATAAGCATCAACATCCCATAAGAAGGAGCCTGTCTCAAAACGCCCCCTTTATATTATTTTTTTGTTGATTGGAAAACAGGAGAGATATTAAGGCTTGGCTATCCACACTTGGTAAAGCCGCAAAAGTGGCATATCATACAGCCTTCTTCAAAACTGACAGTCTGACTGCATTCGGGACAGATTTCTCCCAGGAGGCTGTTACTATATCTACGCGTTTTAGAGAGCCCGTCTTTCAGATACCTTTTCTCCAGGACTCTGCCTATGGCATCGGGTATTGACAAAACCAGACCACCCTCTTGAAATACAGGGTGTTCACCACCAATACCTTTCAATTGTTCGACCACTTTTTCCACTTCCACCCCGGCTCTAAAGGCCAGCGATACGAGCCTGCCTATGGCTTCGGTTTTGGCTGTAGTGGATCGTCCTGATTTGCCGATGGTGGCAAAAACCTCAAAGGGCCGTCCTTCATACTCGGTCACAGTGACGTAAAGCTGGCCCATCCCTGTTTTCATTCTGGTGGTAAAACCTTCAAGTGTTGCGGGCCTTTCTTTAACGGCAGCAATCAAAGGATTGACAGATTCACCCTTTTTATTAAAGGAGAGCACCTGGTTTTTCTTGCTGCCATCCCGGTATATAGTAACCCCTTTGCAACCCAACTCATAAGCCATATTATATATTTTCAAGGCATCAGCCGTCGTGGTATCCTGAGGTAGATTGACCGTTTTGGAAACCGCATTGTCGGTGTGCTTCTGAAAGGCGGCCTGCATCCGAATGTGCCATTCGGGGGATATATCATGGGCCGTTACAAAGATTTTACGAATATCCTCGGGTACCTCATCCAGCTTTCGAATGCTCCCTTCACGGGCAATTTTATCCATTAACCGGGAACTATAAAAGCCTCTTGCTTTGGCTACGCTTTCAAAGTGCGGATTTACCTCCGTCAGTTTGTCGTTATCCATTACGTTTCTAACAAAACTAAGTGCAAACAGCGGCTCGATTCCGCTGGAACAGTTGGCAATGATGCTCAAGGTGCCGGTAGGTGCAATAGTGGTGGTGGTAGCATTTCGATAGGCATATCCCGGCTTATCTTTATAAATGCTTTGGTCATAATTTTCAAAAACCCCTCTCTTTTTAGCCAGGTTTTTTGAGGTTTCGTGGGACTCTTTTTGGATGAAACCCATTATATTTTCGGCTATCTTAATAGCTCTCTCCGAGTTATAGGGAATTTTCAACTGATAAAGTAAATCTGCAAACCCCATAACCCCAAGACCTATTTTACGATTACCTCTCACTGTTTTTTCGATTTCGGGAAGAGGATATTGGGACATGTCGATAGCATTATCCAAAAAGCGGACACTGCTCCGGACAACTTTCCTTAAGCCTTCGAAGTCGACCGCAGGTTCTTGGTCATTACAAATCACAAATTTGGACAGATTGACGGATCCCAGGTTACAAGCTTCCATGGGAAGCAAGGGTTGTTCGCCGCATGGATTTGTACTTTCGATTGCACCTAAGGCCGGGGTCGGATTGTCCCTGTTCATGCGGTCTAAAAATATAATGCCTGGATCACCGTTTTCCCATGCCTGTTTCACCATAGCTTGATAGACTTCAGCGGCATTCAGTTCTCCTACCTTTGTGTTATCGCGGGGATCTATCAAGTCATAGTTGTTTTTGTTTTTAACCGCTTGCATGAACGCATCGGTAACACCCACCGAAATATTGAAATTATTCAATTCATTATGATTCTTTTTACAATAGATGAAATCCATAATATCCGGGTGGTCGATCCTGAGAATGGACATATTGGCGCCGCGGCGGGTGCCTCCCTGTTTGACCTGTTCGGTGGCCGTGTTGAAAATTTTCATAAACGAAACCGGGCCTGAAGCAACACCGCCGGTTGTTCCAACCCGGCTGTCTTTGGGCCGCAAGTTGGAAAAAGAAAAACCAGTACCACCACCCGATTTATGGATAATAGCGGCATTCTTTAAAGAATCAAAAATTCCTTCAAGGCTATCTTCAACCGGAAGGACAAAGCAGGCCGCCAATTGGCCCAGTTTGCGCCCTGCATTCATCAGTGTGGGTGAATTAGGCAAGAATTTAAGCTCCGTCATAATATCGTAAAAAACATTTTCCATTTTTTGGGTGTCAGCGCCATCACCGTAATTTTTCTCTGCCTTGGCAACGTGCCGGGCCACCCTTTTGAACATATCCCTTGGAGTCTCAACTACTTTGCCTTTGTTGTCCTTCTTAAGATATCTTCTTTTCAAGACGTTTTCGGCATTGTCGGCAAGAACCAATCCATTCTTTATAAAGATTGATTTGTCCAGTCGAATCGGTGAAGTTTTAGTAAAGCCATATTCCATCAACTTGTTTCTGAGAATTTTATCTACAACGGACATGGTGATGGTCCGGCTTTCCATGTTGGTAATTTTTTCTTTCAGAAATCGGCTGACATGCAGGGCTTGGTCTGCTTCAATGGGGTTTTCTTGGATAAGGATATCCGAAAATAACTGATCATCCCACTCATAGCTGGTTAAATCGAAATGCCCCTCATCCGTAATCAATATTTTTCCTTTTGAATCCATTTTTTTTCTCCAGTTCCGAAAGCGTGACAGGCATAAATTGCGATTTTTTATTCTTTCATACCATATATAGTATGTCAAGCTCAAAAAGGCACAATATCTGTACATTTTTGAAAAAAAGCTTGATTAGTATCTCTATTTATATAAAATACAATGCAGATCCTAAAATATATAAACCCTATTTTGTTAAAGATGATAGGCGTTTGTTGACGATGTGAATGGATTATCAATCCATTTTGATGGAGACCAGCGTGTAGTTTTGATGCTTAAACCATTCGGCCGGATTCCCCCGCCGCACTCAATTGCCTCAAAACGCTTCCAGTGAAAAGAGTGATGGAAAACTTTCTGCCACCGTAAAGTTTGCAGCGGCATTCAAAGCTAGGTTCCTTAAAACTTTCCATTAGCCGGATATGCATTGTTTTTAGATCAGGTGAGGAGGCATAAACATGTTAAGGCCCATGGTGGTTTCAGCATTAACGATGGATCCATTAACAAAAAACCCCATCGTCATTCTAAAAGAGGTTGATGGAGAAAGGGCCTTGCCCATTCGGATAGGGTTTCTGGAAGCACATGCTATTGCCAGTGAGATGGAAGGCATTCAATTCTCCAGGCCCATGACGCATGATCTATTGAAAAATTTTTTGGATCTTGTAAAAGCCAAGCTAGAGCGAATAGAAATATGTGATCTGAAAAACAACACCTATTTTGCCTTAATCCGTATCTCGCATAAGAACAACGAAATGGCCATAGATGCAAGACCCAGCGATGCACTGGCTCTTTCTCTCAGGGTCGGAGCCCCTATTTTTGTGTCTGACAAGTTAATTAAAAAGTCCGAGATAACAGCTCGGGGAGGAGAGCCCGAGGATAAATCTGAAACGGGAAAGCAGTGGACTGAAATGTTGAAAAGTTTAGACCCGGAGGATTTTGGTAATACATAAACCTAGGTTGAGCGGTTCAGCGTTCAAGGTTCAGAGGTTCAAGGTTCAGAGGTTCAGGGTTCAGAGGTTAAAAGGTTCAAAGGTTAACCCAGAACCTAGAACGCAGAATCCGAACCCAGAGCGCAGAACCTGGAACTCAGAACCTAGAACGAATAACCCAGAACGCAGAACCCAGAACTGTGAACCTAATTCGTCCAAGTACCTTTCGACTGACTTTCTGTCGGAACAGAAAGCTACCTGTTTTAGCAGGTAGTGGTTTAAAAAAATGGAGAATTTTAAATGCAGAAAAGACCGCTTAGGGTTCGCGAAGAAATAAATTTACATTTTCAGGAGTCGAGGCGCCCGCATGGCAAGGCGCGCGGAGGGCGAATAGCCGGCTATTTAACCGACGAGGAACGCAGCCAGGCGGGATGGATCGGCGCATTAAAATGTGAAGTTATTTTTGAGCGAGCCCTAAGATTGTTTTTAGTGCTTTTAACAGTGATAAGTCCGGCATTTATAGCGATATCGGCATTGGCAGTAGAAAAACCGCTTTCAGAAGGGAAAGTTGCGGTTGTTAACGGAACAGTGATCCCACGGGCAGAGTTTGACAGAGGGATAAAGCGTGTCTACGGGCAGTTTGCCAGTACAGGAAGATCATTAAGCGCATCCCAGCTGCCGGAGGTCAAAAAGAGGGTAATTGAAAATCTTATCAGCCAAGAGCTACTTTATCAGGAAAGTCAAAGCAGGAAAATCAAAGTTGAAAATAAAGAAGTCGATAAACAATTGGATGCATTGAAAAAACAATTTCCAAGTGAAAAAGAATATAATGCTGCCTTAGCAAAGATGAATCTTGCTGAAGCCGAGATTAAATTTCAGATAACCAAAAGTATGGCCATTCAACAATTCATCGATAAGAAATTTGTTCAAAAAATTACAGTTTCCGATGATGAAACCAAAGCTCATTACAATAATAATCCGGATGCGTTCAAGCAGCCCGAACAGGTGAGGGCCAGGCACATTTTGATCATGGTTGACCCTCAAGCGACTGAAGACCAGAAAGCTGCCGCACGTAAAAAGCTTAAAAAGGTCCGGAAAAGGCTAAGGCAAGGTGAAGATTTTGAAGCGCTTGCAAAAGAGTATTCTGAAGGCCCCAGTGGTGCCAAGGGCGGAGATCTAGGATATTTTAGCAGGGGACAAATGGTGCCACCTTTTGAAGAGGCGGCTTTTGCCCTAAAATCAGGAGAAGTGAGTGATATTGTCGAAACCAGGTTCGGATACCATCTGATCAAAGTTGTCGACAAAAAGCCAGGGTCTACGGTGAGTTATGAGGAGGTCAAAGACAATCTTCAGCAATATATGAAGCAGCAAAAAGTTCAGAAACAAGTAAAGTTATACATTGAGAAATTGCAAAAAAAGGCAAAAGTGGAGAGGTTTATACCTGAAACTCCAAAATAGTAGAAAGAAAATAGATTTATGTCAAAAAAATATCCGGAATGCCCACTGTATAATCACAATAGTTGCAGAGAGCTTCATAATCCCAAGCTCTGTGCCCTCATTAGGAAAGATAAGACCTGCTTTAAGAAAATAGCAAAACATAAGCCTAAGTCTAAGCAATAATAATGATTGTTTATAAATTAATCCGGGTTAAAGCTCTTTCAAAAGGCATCCCTTTTCCCTGGCCGTCAGATGACGCCAGGTTCCCTGGGAAAGCCTTCCAAGCTTTATATTTGCAATCCGTGTACGTTTAAGTCTGGTAACCTGGTGCCCCACCTTTCCGACCATGCGGCGGATTTGCCTGTTTTTGCCCTCTTGCAACACGATGCGAAAACGTCGAGGTGAAATTCGTTTGACCTCGGCAGGCCTTGTTTTGGTTCCCATCAGCGGGAGACCATTTGCCAGAGTGGTGAGGGCGCTGTCCGGAATAGGTCTTGCTACCGAAACATCATACTCCTTTTCATGATCAAAAGAAGGATGCGAAAGTCTGTGATGGAGCCAGCCGTCGCTGGTAAGAATCAGAAGTCCGGTTGAGTCTTTGTCAAGCCTTCCGACCGGGTAGACCCGCTCGGGAACATCAACAAGATCAAGAACGATCTTTTCACCGGGCTGCCTGCAACTGGTGACAAATCCCAAAGGTTTGTTAAGGGCCAGATAGACAAGATCCTGCCGGTCCTCAACGGGGTTACCGTTAACTTCCACCTGATCGGTTTTGGGATCGATTTTGGTGCCGAGCTGAGTAACAATAACACCATTGACCTTAACAAGTCCCTTTTTAATATATTCTTCACCCTGTCGCCGGGAACAGAACCCGGCGGTCGAAAGAAATTTTTGCAGTCGCATCAAACTCATTTCGTGTCCATCCTCACGGCATTTGTCTTAAATAACAATTTCCATAAGGTATCCAACTTCTGAGCGTTTATGAGAAAGTCACTTGTCACTTGTCATTTGAGTGCTGCGCTTGAAGAGCACTTTCAGCCGTCGAAGCTAATTCAGCCGTCGCAGCTAAAGCTGCTTTTGCGAAGTCGGCAGCTACTATGGCGAAGTCGGCTCGCTTGAGGATCGGCCTAACGGCCTTGAGGGATACTGATAAAAAAGGCTTTTCCCATTAAGCGAAGCGGTTTTTTTTAACCACTGACTAATGACAAATGACCAATGACAACCTACCATCAGTTCTACGAGCGATAGTCAGCATTAATGCGCACATAATCTGTGGAAAAATCGCAGGTCAGCATGGCGGCGCTCCCGCCGGCGATATTTAGATCAATGGTTACCGAAAAATCTTTCTTTTTAAGGACCTTGGTAGCTTCAGCTTCAACGCTTTTGCCACAGCCCATCCCGGCTTTCACCATCTGAACTTTATCAAAATATACATCGATTTTATCCGGATCGACGGTAGCATCAGCCCTGCCGACAGCGGCTATTATCCTTCCCCAGTTGGCGTCTTCACCGAAAAATGCGGTTTTGACCAGTGGTGAATGAGCCACTGTTTCTGCGATGTTGTGCGCATCACTTTTCGTCGCCGCTCCCCGCACCAGGACCTCAACCAGCTTGGTAACCCCTTCACCGTCTCTAACCAGCTGCTTGGCCAGGTCCAAAAGGATATCATTTAAAATCTTTTGAAAAACAGCTAGATCATCAGGGCTTTGGATAACAGCATCGGACAGCCCGTTTGCCATGACCAACACCGCATCGTTGGTGCTGGTATCCCCATCAATGCTAATGCGGTTAAAGGACCGCTTTGCGGCCTTAACCAATGTTGCTTTTAAAACTTCTGAAGTTGCTTTAGCGTCGGTGCAGACAAAGCAGAGCATGGTCGCCATATCCGGCCGGATCATGCCCGCGCCTTTGGCCACGCCTGTAATTTTGAAGCCTTTGCCATTGATACTGCCTTTCCCGGTAGCGGTTTTGGGCACCTTATCGGTTGTCATCACAGCTTCGGCAAAGTTTGAAAAGCCCTGGGGGCTGAGAGCTTCGATCATTGCCGGAATGGCAGCCTCAATCGTTTCCATGGGAAGCGGTTCACCAATAACACCGGTTGAGGCCACCAGGACCATCTCTTCACCGATCTTAAGGCCTGAAGCAGCTGAGCGTGTCATAGTTCCGGCATCACGTAAGCCTGCATCTCCGGTGCAGCAATTGGCATTACCGCTGTTGACAACAATCGCCTGGCAGATGCCCGACTGTACCCGTTCCCTGGAAAGGATTACCGGTGCTGCCTGGACTTTGTTGCAGGTAAAGACTCCGGCGGCATTTGCCGGCACCTGTGAATAAATAAGCCCCAGGTCCTTTTTCCCACTTTTTTTAATTCCCGCGGCAATCCCGGCCGCTTTAAAGCCCTTTACTCCTAATTGTTCCATATTTATTTAATCCTGAAAAACCTTGTCTTTTGGGCTAGGTCAGAGATATCTGGCTCTGCCTTGGAGTTTTGTGTCTAAAATCACAAATTCCAAGCACCAAACATTAAATAAATAACAAATCACAAGCACCAAATTTCAAATAAATCACAAATTCCAAGTCTCAAATTCCAAACAAGG
>NZ_JAZFTO010000391.1:0-5967 GCF_036446775.1 Candidatus Desulfatibia sp. | reverse complement strand
GATTACGCAGATTACACAGAAAAATAATACTTGTTATGGCAGATCAAAGAACGCACAAAATTATAGGCGCTGCAATGGAGGTGCATAAAGAACTGGGGTGTGGGTTCCTTGAGGCGGTATACCAGGAAGCCCTTGATAGAGAATTTACAATTCAACGAATTTCATTCAAAGCCCAACCCATTATTCAGATAAAATACAAAGGACAACTTCTGGATAAAACTTATCAGCCTGATTTTATTTGCTATGGCGAAATCATTCTTGAAATAAAAGCGATTTCCAGTTTATCAGGAATTGAGGAAGCTCAACTCATTAACTACCTTAAGGCCACTGGACTGAAAGTCGGTCTTTTAATCAACTTCGGTTCAAAATCTCTTGAATATAAGAGATTCGTTTATAATCTGTGAAATCTGCGTAATCTGCGGATCCATTTCCGCCCAAGGCACTTTTGGGTAAACACTTTTTGGGTAAAAATTTCACGGGGTAAAGAGGTCAGCCGCCTACGCAGCGCTACGTCGTGCCAAGGAGGTCGCCCCGGTTGAATTTTCCTGGGGGAACCCCATTCAACCCCAGTACCATCTCCCGGCTTTTCACGGGGAGCTACAGGGCGGGCCGGGTAAAGAGGTCGGAGGTCAGGAAAAGACAGAAGTCGAATGACTGAGGTCAAAGGTCTCGATTAGTGTAAAAAAAGAAGGCATTTCTGGAAAGCTTTTATTCTTGATTTGTCAGGAGATACAAGTTAGTCTGTATGCAATTAATGCAATTGCATACAGACTTTAAGAGTGAGGTGAAAGTCATGGCTAAAACTGTAACTACGCGCTTAGACGACGAGTACGTTAAAAAAATTGATGAGTTGGCTGCTCGAAAAGGTGTTGACCGCTCTGCCCTGTTGCGGTCTTTCTTACTTTATGCCTTAAAAGAACACAGAATACAGGATGCACTGGAAGACTATAAGGGGGGCATAATAACGCTCTGGGAGGCGGCTCAGTACTGTAATCTATCGCTCTGGGAAATTATTCAGGAAGTGAAACATGCCCATATCCATACTTCTTATGACTTGAAAGAACTCGAAAAGGACTTGAGGGCACTCAATGGATAAGGTCGTTTCCAATGCAACGCCTCTTATTTATTTGGCCAAAGCAAATAAACTGAGCCTTCTCCAAACCCTGGTCAAACAGGTATTTATTCCTGAGGCTGTTTATCGGGAAGTAGTTATTGAGGGTAAACGCCTTGGAGAAAAAGATGCCTATCGTGTGGAAAGAGCTATCAATCAGGGCTGGATACTGGTTCAAGGCGCCAAGATTACCTATCCTATTGAAATCACAATCCATCCCGGTGAGGTAGAGGTTATCTCTCTGGCCAAGGAAAAAGGGATTGAAGCGGTGCTCATGGACGATGTCAAGGCCAGAGCTGCCTCTGAAATGGCAGGTCTTAGACCTATCGGCACCTTGTGGTTGATTTTGAAAGCCGTCAAAGATCACGTACTTGGCTTTGATGAATTCCTGTCCACCATCGAGAATATTATTCAGTCTGGATTCTATCTGAAAGAAGAAGTTTATCTAAAAGCTGTTCGCAAGGCCAGGAAGTTGTCCAGAGATTAAACGCGAACTACCTTTTTCTGTCTCGGCTTTGTCCCGGCTTTTCACAGGGTAAACCCTATTCAACTGGGTAAAGATGACGGAAATCACGTGATGGATATTGGAACCAAGCGGATTGTCAAAAAATTGTATGGACCAGGCTGGCAATATTTTCAAAGTGCCGATCGGATGTAATAAGTTCTATTCCGTGCTCCATAGCTTGAGCTGCAATCCAGACGTCGTTACTTGGTATCGGAGTGCCTTGACGTTTGAGATGAGAGGCAATTCTGGAATAGCGGTCTGAAGTGATTTTTCCGATTTGTATAATCTCAACCACTTCATGCTGCAAGAAGTTGTTGAGATCATCCATGTTTTTTTTAAACCTATTACCGTTACGAAACCCAAACATCAGCTCTCCCACAACAATAGGAGAAAAGAGAATCGATTCGGCACTTACAATAATTTCAACCACTACCTCTACGCTACGTTTAAATCCAACGTAAGCACTGGTGTCCAACAAGATCCTCATCTCCACATGCTCTCATCAATTTGGTGACATGACTTGATAGATTCGAAAAATTGCATAGCGTCTTTATCACTCCAACCACCTGCTAATTTTCTTAATGAAGCTGCCGGGGATATTTGCTCTCTTTTGTTAAATCCGGTATAATTATAGATCATCTCCAAAATGACGCGATTAAGAGACTTTCCAGTCTCTCGTGAGATTCGGCGTATTTTTTGTTCTATTTCCGGAGCCATACCACGTAAAGTTATCTGTGCCATAGACTCACCTCCTAAGTCTTTTTGACTCAACTTATGCCTTATGACCAAAATTGTCAAGAAAAAGGAAGACTTTTTAAAAATAGGAAATTCCGTGTAAATCTCAGCCTGTTGTTGAAATTTTATGCAAAGGACGACCTCTGAATAAGACGTATCAACCAGATTATGTGTGTTATGATGAGGTTATTGCCCGCCCGCCTCGCCCGTCCGCCTCGGCTGAAGCCTTGCGATGCCGGGCGGGTGGCGGGCAGGTCGAGATAAAGGCGATCTCCGGTTTGTCTGGCCCCAGATAAATAGCCTTCGCCCCAGAGGTATAAGCTTCGCATTCCACGGGGTAAACATTCCACCCCGATGGAATAAAAGACGAAAACAGATTCCATTGGGCAAGCAGGGCAGGCGGGGCCCCGATAGCGGGATCTACGCTTCGCTTCGACAGGCGGGTCTGCGGATAGGAAATGTAAATTGAATATTTTAATAACAGGCGCCAACGGCTTTATCGGGAGAGTGCTCTGCTATAAATTGATTACTGATGGGTACCATGTGCGTGGGGTGGTCAGGGGCGTGACCAAAATGACGGCTCTGTCTTCGAGGGTTGAGGAGGTGCTGGTCGGTGATATCGGTCCGGATACGGAGTGGGAAGATGCCCTGGCGGGCATTGACACGGTTGTTCATCTGGCGGCACGCGTGCATGTTATGCGCGCGCGCGCTGCTGATCCGCTCGCTGCGTTCAAGCTGGTGAATATTGCCGGCACTGAACGTCTGGCGCGGCAGGCTGCTGAGGCAGGGGTGAAGCGTTTGGTTTACATCAGTTCTGTCAAGGTAAATGGGGAAAGGACGGAGGACAATCCGCAGATTACACAGATTACACGGATTAGGAAAAAAATGACAGAAGTCGGAGGCCGGAGATCAGAGATCAGATATCGGAAGTCAGAAGCCGGAAATCGCGAAAAGACAGAGATCGCCCCGGTTGAATTTCACGGGGTAAAGAGGTCGCCCCGGTTGAATTTCCCTGGGGGAGCCCTATTCAACTGGGTAAAGAGGTCATATATCAGATGTCAGGGAAGTGTGTCGAAACAGTTTTTTTCTGAAGAAGATGTTCCTGAGCCACAAGATCCGTATGCGGTTAGCAAATGAAAGGCGGAGTTGGTGCTGCAAGAAATCGCCGAAAGGATGTGGTGTCACAATCTTGAATAGTGAATAGGGAAGATTAGAAGGTGAATCCCTTCGGGATGGCCCTTTTGAATTTCACGGGGTAAACCCTATTCCACTGGCTAAAGATGACTGGATGGAAAGGACAGAGATCTGAGGCAAAGTCTATTCGATCTCGAGTACCAGCTTAAGGGCTTCGACAACCTCTTTCATTCGCTGTGGCGGCATGGTTCCGATCAACTGAGGTTGCTTTGTTTTTGGATCGTAAAATCTTTTAGGATCCAGGGAGCGAATTTGGAAACAAAGAAAAACCGTATCTTTGGGAAGGCCCGTATCACCTGATGGCACTCGTATGTTTGTGGGGTAGTCTCTTGGCACGTTCTGGGCATCTGTGCCTACCACAACTGAAACAACAAGCGGTTGTTTATTTATGGCGTCGCTTGATATCACGAGGACGGGTCTGCGGCCCGCCTGCTCCCGTCCTTTAATCGGGTTCAAATTTACCAGATAAATTCCGCCGCGCTTGATCATAATTCACAAACCATCGTTTTCCGCTTCCGTAAACTCCTCGGACAGAACAGAGCACACTTCCCGGATTGCAGGGTCATTGGCCATTTCAGCCATGACTGTTTCAAATTGACATTTTTTTTGACGTCTTGTGAAATCGATCAAAATGAACGTGACCAAGCGATTGAAGTTATCCCGGAGTTCAGGAGGGGCTATAGAGCGCAATTCTTCAACCAATTCATTTGGGAGTGCGATGCTGCGGCGAATTGTGTTTTTTGTCGTAGTTTTCATTTCACCCTTTTTTAGTCAAAATTATACACATAAAAGGTGTTGATGTCAATGTGTAATTTGTTGTCCATGAAAAATTTATCCGTGAGTTCTTGGGGACATTCCATTACTTTATAAACAGTATCCGCATCAACGACCAGTGGCGAATATGTTTTGAATGGCTCCAAGATGGTCTACACAACGTCGAAATTACCGATTATCTTTAATTTTCATGCCTTAGGAGCGAAACCAGTCATGAAAACGACTCTTGTTAGGAAACGTTATCTGAGTAAAATGACTGTGTTTTTTTGAGGCTGTGTCTATTTTCATATAAAAGGAGCTAAAAATGACACGTACACCTATTCATCCAGGGGAAATTCTCGCCGACGAAATTGCTGAACTTGGCATAAAAGCAACTGAGCTGGCGAGGATTATACACGTCCCGGCGAACCGGATTTCCCAGATTATTGCAGGTAAAAGATCCATTACCGCTGATACGGCACTTCGATTAGGAAGGTGGTTTGGCACTGGTCCAAATATTTGGCTGAACCTTCAGCAAGCTTATGAACTTGATCTGGTTTGTCAGGAAATTGGTCCTGAACTTGAGAACATTTTACCCCGGGAGATGGCATCCTCTTGATATATATAAGTTTACCACTAGATTACATCAATCCATAGTATTTGTCTGAACAAAAAGGCCGTTCAGACACGATTAAGGATAGAAAAACCCTGATTTTACCTGCGACACCGCACTTTCGCCTTAAAAAGGATCTTATCTTTCATTTGAATTCATCACGCGCTGCCCCGAATGCGGGATTTCCGCTTCGCTTCAACATGCAGTGGGAATTTAAATTTAAAGTCCAGCAAAAAGCTATAGTTCATAAGAGAAACTTGTCTCGCTTATTCCAAACACTTTTGCTAACTTTTGTCTGATTGCTTTGCGATAAACAGCGCCTTCCCGTTCCCATTTTACCACGGTCGCCTGTTTTACACCTATTCGACGGGCAAAGTCTCTACCTGTGTCCATCCCTTTTCAAGGCGCTTCCGTTTGACAGGGTTCATAAAGATATAGTCTTCCGCTTCGATTCTAGAGTATTTTACTGAAGTGTATTATACACATCTGTATAATACCGATTGGCGTAAAAACATCAATAGATGGTTTAATTTTTAGGTATTATTTCAAACGGTCTCTCGAAGATTAAGGGAAATATGGAATGAATATCCTTGTAAGCGGCGCGAATGGTTTTATCGGCCGGGCATTATGCAGAAGCAGAGATCGATCCGCAGATTACGCAGATTACACGGATTAGGAAAAAAGGGTCAGCCGCCTACGCAACGCTACGTCGTGCCAAGGAGGTCGTCCCGGTTGAATTTCCCTGGGGGAACCCTATTCAACTGGGTAAAGAGGTCGGAGGTCGGAGGTCAGGGAAGTGTGTCGAAACAGTTTTTTTCTGAAGAAGATATTCCTGAGCCGCAGGATCCGTATGCGGTTAGCAAATGGGAGGCGGAACAGGCGTTGTATGAAATTGCTCGAGAGACCGGCCTGGAGGTGGTTGTTTTAAGGCCTCCCTTGGTCTACGGACCTGGCGTCAAAGCAAATTTTTTGCGTCTATTAGAAACTGTGGCTCGCGGCATACCGATCCCTCTGGCGAATGTCAACAACCGTCGCAGTCTGATTTACCTGGAAAAT
>NZ_JAZFTO010000390.1:0-9823 GCF_036446775.1 Candidatus Desulfatibia sp. | reverse complement strand
GCAAGTAAGGTCAAATTGTTGATATAATCGATTTGAAACATGCCTTCGACATCATCACGCACAAAACTGGTTTTTAAATTAAAAAATCTGGCAAAGATATCTTCCTTATCCAGATTATAAAAATGCTCCTGAATTCTGCGGTCATCAACCGGTTTGGCCGGTCTGAAAGTTATCAGATCGCCGTCAATTTCGATGGTCTCTTCCAGTTTGACCGGATAGATGCCGTGAATCGATTCCGACAGGGTGCGCTCGGAGCCGAGCAATCCTGCTTTCTTGGCCTCATGAAAAAGCTCTTCCCGAAATTCCGGATGAGCAATGCTGATCATGGCCATGGCCCGCTCCTGCAGGCTCTTGCCGAACAGGTTAACAGCTCCGTATTCGGTTACCACGTATCGCACGTCGCCCCGGGGAACCACGATGGCCGTATCGCTGAGCATCGGAACAATACGGCTCTTTGTACCCTGCTTGTCGGTGGAAGGGAGCATCAGGATCGATTTGCCGCCATCCGAGCGGGCCGCCCCTCTAATAAAATCGAGCATGCCGGTCACTCCGGAATAATGATTATAATACAGGGCGTCGGCAGCGACCTGGCCGGTAAGGTCCATGGCCATGGGCACGCTCATGGAGACCATCTTATTATGGCGTGCAATAATCCCGGGATCATTGACGTAGTCCGAAGGTAAAAACTCTATGCCCGGATTATCATTTAAAAATTCATAAAGATTCTTTGATCCAATGGCGCTGCTGGCCACCAGCTTGCCGTCATTGAAACCTTTTTTGCGGTTGGTAACATTGCCCTTGGAAACCAGGTGCATTATATCGTCGGTGAGGTAATGGGTGTGGATACCGAGATCGTTCTTATCGGAAAATGCCAGCAAGGTGGCCTGCGGGGTTGCCGCCGGGCTTATCTGAAGGGTTGAACCGTCTTCGACCAGCCCGGCAATAATCCGGCCGATAGCATTGGCAGACTCAAATTCGGGTTGTTCGCCGATGGTAAGGAGTTCTTCTTCGTGTTCCACAATCACATCCACTTCGTTGACATGGATAAAGCTGCGCCCCAGCACCCTGGGCATTTGCGTATTGACCTGGGCGATGACCAGATCGGCGGACTGGGCCGCCGCCAGAGTGATATCCACTGAAATTCCCAGGCTCATCCAGCCGAAATCGTCCGGCGGCGAGACCTGGATCAAAGCGACGTGGATGGGCATACGGCGGCTGGTAAAGAGGCGCGGGACCTCTGAAAGGTTTATGGGTGTTATATAACGCATGTTTCTGGCCAGACTCCTGGACTTGGCCGACCCCAGATAAAAGGAGCGGATATTAAAACTCTGGCCCTTGCTTTTGTCGGCGATCAACGTCAGCGGGGTAGTTTCCAGGCTTAGCAGGCGCACAATCTCAAGGTCCGTAAACATTGGCGACGCTTCCGCCAGCATGCGGATCAGGTACTGGGGTTCTCCGCAGGACGAGCCGATAAAAACCCGCTGCCCGCGTTTGAGCAGACCAATCGCCTCTTTGCCGCTACGTTTTTTCTCAACATAATTGTCGGCCCGGTAAGTATCAACCGCCATGGTCACCCTCACACCTAAAACTTAAAACATAAAACGTTATGAATTCGGCTTTTTACGAATTCATAACCATATTGCCAATATATGGTCGCTAATACAAAATTGTCAACTTACCTACCTGCAATTCTTAAAGTGATTGTTGCAGTTGCGCGTTATTAGCGCCTGACCTCTGACCTCTGACTTCTGACCTCCGACCTCTGTCCTCTCACCCCTGACCTCTGACCTCTGTCCTCTAACCTCTGGCCTCTGTCCTCTGATCTCCGACCTCCGACTTCCGTCCTCGGCCCCTGTCCAACAAGGCCGAACTGGCCGTATATGTTGAGATGCTGGTCTCTTTGCGAGCAAAGATGAGCGCCTATATCTCAGAGGGAAAAACTCTGGAGGAAATCAAGCAAATAGGGCCATCAAAAGACTTTGACCCCCAATGGGGAGGCGGTTTCTTATCACCTGACAAGTTTACTCAGATTCTGTACGAGGATTTGTTCAGAGTCAAATAGCAGAAGGATTAAAGCTTGCTGTCCGCGTTGTTCTTTGCTCGTTTTTCATTCCGGCTTGCGAGTTCTTGCCGATCTAAACGAAATTGTCCTGCGG
Source organism: Candidatus Desulfatibia sp. (assembly GCF_036446775.1). Lineage (NCBI taxonomy): Bacteria > Pseudomonadati > Thermodesulfobacteriota > Desulfobacteria > Desulfobacterales > Candidatus Desulfatibia > Candidatus Desulfatibia sp. The sequence continues at coordinate 7,667 of NZ_JAZFTO010000390.1, read as the reverse complement.
CGGAAACAGAACGTTATTTTGAAAATTGCAGATATTGATCCTGTCAGTATATCTTTTGGGGATGTATCAATCATGACCGTATCGCCATTTTTTAGTTCGGGCTCCATGCTGTTTCCATAAATATGCCGAATTTCATGATTGATTTCCTTTCTCTGGATTCACCACTCTCGATGGTCTCGTATAAAGTCAAAAACCGCCTTTTGCGAGAGTTTTAAGATTTAGGTGTTAAGTTTTAAGTATTTGCTAAAACAACTCATTTTAATTGCCTAAAACCTAAATCTCAATAAGCCCTAGGCTTATAAAAACCTAAAACGTGATGAATTCGACTTTTTACGAATTAATCAAATAGTAACTTCTCAATAAATTATGGTAGTAAATTAAAAAAGCTCTGGACAAACCCATTACATTGTGCTATGCGCATAATGTATGAAAGGAACTTTAAAGCCTCCGATAATTCCCGAAGATGAAAAATCTCCGCTTGTTCAAGAGCTATTAGCTTTTATCGAACAACAAGCTTCCATTATTCAGCATCTGATAGAAGAGATCCAAAAGCTCAAAGACGAAATTGCTCGGCTTAAGAATCAACCTCCCAGACCGGATATTAAGCCCAGCAGCTTAGGAAAAAAGAAAAAGGGCAAATCAAAAACATCTAAGGGCCAAAGACCCGGATCGAAAAAAAGGCATAAAACAGCCAAATTGAAAATTCACGAAACTAAACCCATCGAGCCTGAACATATACCGGATGGATCTGAATTCAGATATTATAAACCCTTTGTGGTTCAAGATCTTAAGATAGAAGCCCACAACATCCGCTAGCGGCTCAAAGTTTATGAAACGCCCGGCGGTAACTACGTTGCCGGCAAACTACCGGAATATTTAAACGGCGGGCATTATGGCCCTACCCTGATACGTTTTATCTTATACCAATACCACCATTGCCGTGTTACACAACCGTTATTGCTGGAGCAGCTACATGAGCTTGAAAAAAACCTGTCGGAAATTGGGCGTATCGTTTTGGCAATATCTCAAAGATCGAATCGAAAATACCGGACTTATCCCCGATCTGTCAGATCTGATTCGACAACAAGCTTTTAACCCAGGATAATATTTTCTTCTTCCCCCCTCTCGATAAAATACTTTAAAATGATTAGTGTGGCATACCAGAGTTAATGGTAGCATGTTGTTTACTACCATAACTTATTGAGAAGTTACTGAAAAATTTAAGACTGGAAAACGAAAAATCACCTCAAATGTCATGGACCACATTTTTGAAATTTGCATTAATGTTGCCGGAGATATTCAGCAGTTATGCAGTGCCTTATGGGATACGACCTCTTACGGGGATCATATACTGGAGGAGCAGATTCCTTCGGCTCTTGAACAGATTTTTGCACATGAATCAAAAGGATATGAAACAACTCTCAAAATCATTTCCGGGCAGCAACTGAAGTTTTTGACAGGACTGGCAAGAATTGGAGGCGGGGGATTTATACACGATCTGCACGAACGCCCCGCCTTCACCTTACGTTCACCGAAAGCGCACGATCATCGTTAGCTATCTGCCCGGTGTCATCCCGTTTAAAGTCATAATTTGTTTGACTTTCTGTTTTTGAAAAACTATTCTTTTCAGAAAAAGAGAGTTCTTGAATTTAATTTCATCAAACCAATTAAAGGGGAATTACGTGATGTTAAACCGGATTCATATTGATCCAGATATTTGCGAAGGTAAGCCCATAATCAGAAACATTAGGATTACTGTCGATTTTGTTCTTAAGCTTCTTGGAGACGGGTACACAGCGGATGAAATTATCAAGATGTATCCAGAATTGGAAAAAGAGGATATTTATCAAGCAGCCAAGTATGGGGCTTGGTTAGCCAGTGAGAAAACCATTGCTATCCCATGAAAATCCTTGCAGATACGCACATCTCTGCGGCGACCGTTCATTTTCTGCAAACTCTCGGCCATGATACTATTCGTGGCAAATGAGATCATGCCCTCTAATTCCTCAGATAGAACAATCGTAGAAGCAGCCAAGCAAGAAGAGCGTGTTATAATAACGCAGGATCTTAATTTCTCAGAAATCATTTCATTCTCTGGCGAAAAGGTACCTTCTCTAATCTCTCTTCGATTGTCATCTTCGCGGATTGAATTCGTAAATAAAAGATTGGAAAAGGTTTTGCCAATGATTGAATCCGATATTGAAAAAGGTTCCATTGTCGTTGTGGAAGATACCCGTATCCGCCTTAGGCACCTCCCCATTTCTTAGTCACCCGCATCTTTTGGCTTTTATGGTGTGTTTCAATCAATTCGTTGGAAGAGATATTGTAAATTATCATTAAGTTCTGGTGTCGCGGCAGAGCCATTCGACATTTTTTTCAATAGCAAGATACGCCGAAATGCTGGACAGCTGTGCAGAAAGTGCATTGGTAAAACACGTTCTGCACGGTGTCCCCTAAGGATGGCTATTGACAAGCCGGATCAGTGAACATTTTGCCGCCAAATGAAGGTATTGCTGGCTGCAAAATTTTTGACTTGACATCATAGCAATCAGATTTTAGTCTCGTTATAACGCAAATTAACGTAACGTAAATCAACGTAACGTAAATTCATGTAATGGAGACAGCCCGTGAATCCCTTTAAATACGGCCAAATTGTCAAAGAGAATGATTTCTGCCGACGGCCGGAGCTGGAAAAAAATCTGGCAAATCAAATAAAGCGCGGGCAGAATGTCTATATTCAAGGTGAAAGAAGAACCGGTAAATCTTCGTTAATCTACGAAACCGTACGAAAAGGATTATCGATTTGTGAATCCATTTTTTAGAGCCTGGCTGTTGTATAAGAATTTTTAGACAAAAGGAACACCCCTATGGTAGCCTTGCCCCTTTTCATTTCGATTATCTCAATTAATGCAATCGAATGCGCAGGTGAACAGCAGCGACTTCGAGACTTAAAATTAAAGCCTCAAGCTTGTTAACGGCGTCCTACCTGTCACATCCCGCAAATCAAGAGTGAATCTCAAAAAAATATTTCAGCATAGTATGTCGAAATTTTCTCGACATACCCTGTTAAAAAGTGATATTAAAGCGTTGAATCCTTTCTTGTCCCTTTTCAGCATCGAGATATTATTAAAATGATCGCAGACCTTCGAAGACGGATACCACATGAAGAGTTCGACTATCAGACATTGCTTGATAGTCTTCGAACGTATTCCCGACCAAGAGACAAGATTACGGCCCTCCTTAAGAAAGGCGTAATTGTGCGGATAAAAAAAGGGCTTTATATCTTCGGCGAGGAATACCGGAAAAATCCGTACTCAAATGAAATTCTTGCCAATTTGATTTGTGGACCATCATATATTTCTCTGGAATATGCCCTGCAATACTACGGTTTGATTCCGGAACGAGTGGTAGCGGTGACATCGGTAACAACCGGACGGTCAAGAGAATTTCTCACTCCTGTGGGCCTGTTTATTTATAGAATGATTCCAAAGAATGCTTTCCGGACCGGGATGGACCGGGCAGAAATCGATGCCGGTCGATCGTTTTTAATCGCAGTTCCTGAAAAAGCACTGGCGGATAAACTGTATCAGGAGCGTGGGATTGGAATACAAACCCAGACGGCACTGCGGGACTATATGGAATCCGAATTGCGCATTGACACATCTGCGTTGTTAGAGATGAATCCTGAATATCTGGAAGATATTGCACGGCGATACAGATCGCGCAAAATCCGTCTGCTTAGCGGCCTCATACGCCGGTTGAAAGGAAAAGGCCGAGAGAAAGAGGTTTTCCATGCATGAAGCAATTTCAAAGATGCTTGCCAAATACGACTGCCGCCGTCTGGATGACTATATCCATGCATTACGGGAAATACTTCAGGAAGTCGCCTTGCTCGGATTATGGCGTGCCAAATTCTTCGAAAAGGCGGCGTTTTATGGAGGCACGGCGCTTCGAATCCTCTACGGATTGGACCGATTTTCAGAAGATTTGGATTTTTCCTTGTTGACCCCCAAAGCCGATTTCGATCTGGGAAGATATACGTCATCCCTTCAAAAGGAAATCGAGGCTTTTGGATTCGATGTCTGGATTGAAAAACGTGACAAAGCGATCTTATCGCCGATTCAATCCGCTTTTCTTAAGGCCGATACCCGCAATCAACTTCTGGTAATCGAAGCTGGAAAAGAGATTGTGCGGCAGTTACCCAAGGGCCGACTGCTACGAATCAGACTGGAGGTCGATACAGACCCACCCTCAGGATTTACAACCCACACCCGGTACCTGCTACAGCCGATTCCATTTGCTGTGCGGGTATTTGTAGTGCCTGACCTGTTTGCCGGAAAATTGCATGCTGTTTTATGCCGGAGGTGGAAAAACCGAGTCAAAGGGCGGGACTGGTATGACCTGATATGGTACGCTGCAAACCACCCGGACTTGAACCTTTATCACCTTGAACAGCGTATGCGTCAAACCGGTGACTGGCAGGGCAAAACTCCGTTGACCTCCGATCGATTCAGGTTGCTGATGGAGGAAGCCGTTAAAAGTCTTGACGTGGATCAAGCTCGCAGAGATGTAATTCCCTTTACCCGCAATCCGGATGCGCTGGCGGTGTGGTCTCGTGATTTTTTTCGAGATGTTGCCGATAGAATTCGTTTTGTCGAAAGATAATCATTTCGATGGGATTGGATGCGATTAAATAAAACCTGCCTTTAAACTCACTAATATCATGGGGTGTCGGTTTCAATTCAGACTCATCTATGAAGCCACGCATGGTTGAGATATTCGTTTTTCATCTTTGGAATTAAGGGATTTTACGACGCCCGACCTATAGGCAGATAGTACAGGCCTCGGATAGATGATTGCGAACCCCAATCTATACTGCTTATGGAGTAGTTTGCATGCAAGGTTCAAGGCAGACATCGTGAATTTTCGATCTACAGGCTGGAACACAAGATAGAGGGGTTTGTGCTTAGATCAGATCCTGACCTTTTTGTTGTTAAAGGACAAATGTTGCATATTCATGCTCCACTAGCATTCTCATAAGTTTCTTCTTTAGTTTTGCAGTCAATGCATTGAGTTGTAACTGGTCTGGCCTCAAGACGTTTAAAAGAAATTTCTTCCTCGCATTTATCACAAATTCCGAATGTGCCGTTTTCAATTCGTAAAAGAGTTTTACTTATTTTTACGGCAAGTTGTCTCTCTCGATCCCTAATACGAAGCATAAAACTCCGATCTGTTTCAATTGTAGCACGATCTGCAGGATCTGGTAAATTCTCTTTCGGAGTGGTCATGTCAGAAACAGTATTACCTGCATGGATTAATAGCTCTTTTAGCTGATTAGTCAGAATCTTTTTGAAATGTTCAATATCTTTCTGTTCCATAATCAATTCTTTGTAATTTAAATTTATTAGTTTAAAAGGATCTATGAGCGGACTTTTTTGAGGTTTAAGGTCTGATGATAGCGAATTGTGAAGGTATAAATTCAAACCAAACAAAAGGGCATTCCCTCAATATTAGAAGGAATGCCCTTTTTCTTCAGAAACATGATCTAGTCTACAGTGACATTTACAGCGGCAGGACCTTTTTCCCCTTGCTCTATGTCAAAAGTAACTTGATCGCCCTCATTGAGGGATTTAAAACCATCTGAGTTGATACCTGAATGATGTACAAATACATCCGGTCCATCTTCCTGTTCAATAAAGCCATAGCCTTTGCTGTTATTAAACCATTTGACAATCCCATTCGCCATCTTAACATTCTCCTCTCAAATTAATTTTCATTTGCACATTACGATTGATTACAATTTAGCACGATTTAGCACCAAAGTGCCTCCACTTTGTAGATACTGTTGTTTTTATTGTACCCTAATTGACCGTAAAGCCTTTTTCTTGCGGCCCTTATTCGCCCCGGAAAATTTGCGGTGCGGCTTCCTTTGTCGCTGCGGACTGTCTTTACGAATGAATGCCGGGGCGTTGTAGTCAAAGGCTGACAAGGTCCGTTGCTCAATCTTAGAACCGATGATTCGATTTATGGCACGAACCATCTCGCGATCGTCTCCGGTAATAAGGGTGAAAGCTTCGCCACTGTGGGTGGCGCGGCCGGTCCGACCGATACGATGAATGTATGCTTCGGGAGTTGAAGGGATGTCGTAGTTAATGACATGCGAGATCCGGGTTACATCAATTCCGCGAGCGGCGATATCGGTGGCCACCAGGATCTGAAATGTCCCATCCCGAAAGCCATCCAATGCAGCCTGACGTTTTTTCTGGGAAAGGTTCCCTTGCAGCGCAGCCGACCGGTAGCCGGCAACAGCCAGTTTCTTCCCCAGGCTCTTGGCTCGATGTTTGGTGCGAGTAAAGACCAGGACCGACCTGATAGGGGTGGTACCCAACAGATTTAACAAAAGCGCTGTTTTCTGGTGCCGGGCCACCGGGTAGAGCGCATGGCTGACAGTATCCGCAGGCGCAGTCGTTCCTATCTGGACAGTAACTGGATTTCGCATTATATCCTTGGCCAGGCGTCGTATTGCGGTGGGCATGGTAGCCGAGAAAAGCAGCGTCTGGCGCTTTTGCGAAAGATGTGTCAAAATTCTTCTGATATCAGGGAGAAAACCCATGTCGAACAACTGATCAGCTTCGTCTATTACCAGCACTTCCAGTTGGGAGAGATCGACGGTATGACGGCCGATATGGTCCAAAAGTCTGCCGGGGCAGGCAACGACAATATCGGCACGCTTCAGTTTCCGAATCTGTGGGTTAATACCCACGCCACCGTATACAGTGACGCTTTTAAGGCGGGTCTTGCGCCCCAGAATTTCGATATCCTGGTGAATCTGTTCGGCCAACTCTCGAGTGGGAGCCATGATCAGAGCACGAATGCAACCGCGTTTATCCCCCATCAATCGATTCAGGATCGGTAGTACGAAGGCAGCCGTTTTTCCGGTGCCGGTTTGGGCCAGCCCCATCACGTCGCAACCCTTCAGGATCGGCGTGATTGCCTGAGCCTGAATCGGGGTCGGGATTACAAAACCCGCTTCTAAAACGCCAGCCGCAACAGTGGGATGAAAATTAAATGCTTCAAAGTTCAATATATACCTTCTTTCTGTGTTCCAATAAAAAAAGCCCCGGAGTTATTCCGGGGCTTACGTATATTGTTTGATTGACAACCAGGAACACTATTGTTGGGTGGACAGTATAGTTTGCATAAGCCTTTGTCAAGCTGTAAAATTGGCAAATCCACATCTTCGATTTTGAAGGGTCCTCAGAATGCAACATTGCTTGCCTGCATCAAGGCAAGTCGACCATGAGGTCTTTATAGCAGATTTGGAAAGGTAATCGCAAATATTTTTAGCTTTCAATACTGAATCTTCAAGGCAGAGTACCAGGAATCTTCAATCAGCCTAAGCTGTGATACGTTGGAGATATCACACGTTTCACACCAGACGGCATCACCCCAATATATTGTATAGCCATATAAATAAGAAAAGCGTTGGATTTTATCAATAATCTTCACTTTTTAATTCATAAGTCTTATTGAACAATAATAGCCGGATGTTACGATCAATTGACAGGGATCAATAAAAATTCGGATGAACAGCCGATTCCTACTCTTGCTCATCCGAAGCAGGAGGTGGCGCTTTCTTTTTTTCTTTCTTTTCCTTCTTTGCGGGA
>NZ_JAZFTO010000389.1:0-9057 GCF_036446775.1 Candidatus Desulfatibia sp. | reverse complement strand
AGGTATCACCGCATATTTTGACATCGGGGGCTTTCAAAAAGAAATCTTTTTGGGTGGATTGAACCCCGGCGAAGAAACCCTCATAAGGATCTATTTGCTTCACATTATACTTTTCCCTCTCGCTTTGTTCATATTGCTCGGGATCCATTTCTGGCGGATTAGAAAAGACGGCGGACTCACCGTGCCGGAGAATTTCGAGCCCACCAAGAGCGAGACCGGTTCCCTCGCTTCTCCGGAAAAAAAGGAAGGAGCATTTACCACCGGCAAGACCTATGGCCTGATGGCGCTTGCCCGCGGCAAAACCCCTGCCGTTGACAAAGATGTGGAAAGCACGGTGATGAGCTGGCCTCATCTTCTGCGGGCTGAGCTGGCGGTCTTTATGCTCTGTTTGGCCGTGGTGGTGGTCTACTCATTGTTTGTAGATGCACCCCTTAGAGAGCCGGCCAACGCCCTGCTGCCTGAAAACCCCGCTAAGTCCCCCTGGTATTTTCTGGGGCTGCAGGAACTGGTGTCCTACTCCGCCTTCATGGGCGGTATCGGCATTCCTGCCCTGGCGATATCAGCGCTTGTTTTAATACCCTACCTGGACCGGGAGCGGCAATATGTCGGCATCTGGTTCTCAAACAGACAGGGACGGCTGGTAGCGTTGACGTCATTTATTGCCGGCACCGCAATACTTATCGGTATACTTGCATTTGTTATCAACTTCGGCTGGTTCAGGAACTGGTGGCCGGATATACCGCAATTGATAATTATGCTTATCAATCCGGGCACGATCTGGGTCGGTTTTACAATGATATGGACGCTACTGGTGATAAAGAAGACCGACTCGACCAGGATGGGGGTAATCGCTTTTTTCACATTGTTTTTGCTCAGCTTTGCAATATTTACCTATGTCGGTACTGAGCTTAGGGGACCCAACTGGGATTTTTACTGGTCAAAAAGCCAATGGCCGATACATTAACGATAACACCATTAAGGCCGGGTTGTTTTCAGTCAAGCGAAACTTCACCTCAAGTTAGAATTAAGAAGCACAAAGGCAGGTTATGTACAGGAAATTTTATTTGTCAATGGCGTTAATCTCAGGACTGCTTCTGCTTGCTTCCATGCTGCTTGCCGGCTTCCGAGAGCAGGCGCCCGAATGGAAGAAATATCAGTCTGCGTACAAAGAATTATTGATAAAAAATGCCAAGGATGATGCCACCAGGAAAAAGGCGCGGTCTTTTGATGTTAACATTCAACAGATCTATCTGAGCGACCTGAAAAGGGTTGATCGGTGTACAAGCTGTCACATCGGTGTTGAGAATCCATTAATGGTTGACGCCGAGATCGTATACAAACAGCACAGCGGTAACTACCTTAAGGATCACCCGCTTAATAAATTTGGATGTACAATCTGCCATGATGGACAGGGCCGTGCCACCAATTTGAAAGAAGCCCACGGTGCCGGACGCGATACCCACTGGGATTATCCTATTTTGCCGTTAAAGTATGTTCAGAGTTCTTGCGCCTTATGCCATGAGTTTGACATGTTAAAACAAAACGGAGGAGAAAATGTCGCCGCCGGTGAAAAATTGTTCCGCGAAAAAGGATGTAAGGGTTGCCATAAGCTCAATGGTGTAGGCGGAACTCTGGGTAAGGATCTGGACGTGATTGGGTCTCAGCCGATTGCCTATTTTCCGATGAAATATGTGAAAGGTGACCAGACCGTCTACGCATGGCTTAAGCAGCATTTTGACGACCCCCGGGATATTGCCCCTGAAAGCGAGATGAAAATTGATATTAAAGATGACGAATCGGATCTTTTAACTACCTATACCTTGACCCTGAGAGCGGATGAAATTCCGCAAAAATACCGGCGCATATGGCAAGCTCCCCAGAGTAGAGAAGAAGCCATGGGCGGAGAGGCGCTATATAAGATGTACTGCATTGCCTGCCATACAACAGGCAAATACAGCATTTATGACGAGATCTTCAAAAGGACCATCCCGGCCATCATGAACCCGGCCTTCTTAAAATCGATTGACGATAAATTTTTAAAGAAAATCATAGAAGAGGGACGCTCCGAGACCCAGATGACGGCCTGGAAAGCCGATGCCGCCGGCCTAACTGAGGAAAAGATTGATAAGATAATTACGCATATAACCAAGGACAGGCCGGTTGAGAAACCGGAACTTTTTGCATTTTCAAAATTTAACCCCAATACAAAAAACGGCGAGGAGCTGTATAAAGTCCGCTGTGAAATCTGTCATGGCCCCCAAGGTGAAGGAGGCGAGAAAATCCTTGGAATCAGCCTTGCTAATCCTGTGGTGCAAAAAGAAGCTGATCCTGAATTTCTGGCGATAACCGTCCGTGACGGCAGACAGGGCACCCCCATGGCGGCTTTTGGCGGTAAGGAGCTGGGATTGGGAGATCAAGACATCGTGAATATAGTTGCCTATGTGAAAACACTTTCAAGCAAAAAGTAGATATCCGTTAACCTGAATATTTCACAATATCAAACCAAGGTTTAACGGTTAAAAAGAGGGATGAGAAAGGTGAAAGGATTTTTTAAAAAATATAGAGGCATGATGCCGGTATTTTTCTTAATGCTTTTATCGCCGGCCCTGATGGCAACATTACAGAAAACAAAAGATGCCTATGGGTTGACCCACGAAATCGATACCGGCAAAAAAGTTTATCAAGAGCGGTGTCTTATATGCCATGGTGTTGAAGGTAACGGCAAAGGGCCGGTTGATGTTGTCCGCAGAGCGGAAAAAACCGGCCGGATTATAGAAATATATTCAAGGGACTTTACCGTGGGCGTCTTTAAGTTCCGTTCCACCCCGACCGGGTGCCTGCCGACCGATGATGACATTCTCGGGACCATAGCAGACGGTATCGAAAGGTCTTTTATGCCGTCCCATAAAGAAGTCCTCTCTTCTGAGGAAAGGGAGGCTGTCAAGGAGTATATCAAAGCCTTTTCATTCAGGTGGGAAGAAGAAGATCCCTGCGATGCCATAACGGTAAAAAAGCCTGAAGGGGTCGACAGCCCTGCATTTGCTGAAAAAGGTAAAATGGTATATAAAGAGATGAAATGCTGGGAGTGCCATGGTTATCAAGGTGTTGGCGACGGCCCTAAAGCAGATGACCTCAAAGACGACTGGGGAAAACAGATACGACCCTTTGATTTTACAACCGGTGCACTCAAGCGAGGATCTTCACCTGAAAATGTATATATCACTTTTACCACCGGCCTTGACGGAACAGGGATGCCCGCTTATGAGGACTCACCGAGTGAGGAAGATCGATGGCATCTGGTTGCATATACACTCAAATTGATGAAGCTCAAAGGACGGGCTGAATAAAAAAAGCCCGGCAAGGGAGTATTCTGAAAAAATTGACAATAAGGGAGATCGAATATGAAAAAGATTCTGGTTTTTACGCTGGCTGTCTCACTTTTAATTCCGGCGGCAGCCTTTGCCAAAAGGGTTAAATATGAGGCCGTAGAGGTAACTAACGGAGGGACAATTAGCGGAAAGGTCTCGACAACGGAAAAGGTAAAAGATCCTGTAATTTCGATTAATGTTAAAGCCAAGGAAACTTCGGAAGATGCCGAGCTTGAGAGGAAAACCTGTATTACTATCCCCGGGGGCCAGCAGGCCATGATGTATCTTGTGTCGGGAGCCAATGAGGTCAAAAATGTACTGGTTACCATTGAGAATGTTAAAAAAGGTAAGGCCGCCCCTCAAAAAGACCTTGAAATAAATAACTATAGATGCCGGTTTGAGCCCCTTGTGGGTATCTCTTATGTTAAATCAAAATATATAATAAAAAACAGCGACCCTCTGCTGCATAATACCAATTTTGGCAAAATGCTCAAAGGGGGTGTAAAAAGGGCGGTATTTAATCTGGCCCTGCCCTATAAGGATCAGGTTATAAAGAAGAAAAACAGAGTTGCCGGTTTGATTCATGTCAAATGTGACGCCCATCCATGGATGAGGGCCTATGTTTATTCATCCAGGCATCCTTACGTGGCGATTACAGATGCAAAGGGAAATTTCGAGATAAAGGATCTTCTGCCCGGAAAATATACCGTCAAGTTCTGGCATGAAGGATTTGAGGAAGTTGTAAAAGAGATTGAAGTAAATGGCGGTGGGGTTTCTAAGCTGAACGCCACATTTACAAAAACGAGAAAACCGGCTTTTATGGATTAGCTTTAACGTAAAAAAAATATGGAGGAAGTGATATGAAGAGAAAAGCATTGATGATATTGAGTTTAATCGTTTTGGTCTGCATGATGGCCGCAACAATACATGCCCAGGGAGTATTGAAGTCAAGTCAGAAGTCGCCCGAGCAAGTTGTGGCGGCTCGTAAATTCGCCATGGGAGCAATGGGGGCTGATGCAGGGGACCTAAAGGGAAAAATTAAAACAGGAAATATAAAGGGAATTGCCGCTAATGCTGTAAGTATTGCTGCCCTGGCTACTTTCCTGCCACTGGTCTACCAAGAGACATACCCCCAAGTTTACCCCGTAAAGGGATCTAAGTATTTTTTCAAAGAAGCCCCCCAAGCAAATATGGAAACGGGCTTTGAGAACCTGAGAATACAGGCTCAAAAGCTAATGAAATTAGCGTCGGCTAATGACAAATCAGGAGTTGAGGCACAGACAGGTAAGCTGCTTGGTGCCTGTGGAGGTTGCCATAAAGCATATAGAGGCAAATATTAGCATATTTCAAGACTATGCTTGTTGCTCAAATAAGATAATATCATCTACTTGGGGTCTGATTCCGATTTCCTGGCCCACCTTATGATTATGGTGACTGGGCACCAGGGCCAGAACCTTCTCATTGGAGGGCAGCAGCAGGCTGTAAAGAATATTTGCGCCGCGAAAATTCTTTTCAACAATCCGGGCTTTAAAGCTGCTATTATCGTCATGGACAATATCTTCAGGGCGGATCAGCACTTGAGCGGGACAGCCGTTGCGGCAGGGGTATGTAAAACGCCCTACCAATGTCCCCAGACTTGTTTTTACCTGCGAATCGCCGGTAACTTTGCCTGACAACAGTACGCCTTCACCAACAAAATCGGCCACAACCCGGCTGGAGGGACGGTGATAAAGGTTATAGGCCGTATCCCATTGAACTAATTTGCCGTCATGCATCACACCGATAACATCCGCCATGGCAAAAGCCTCGAGCTGGTTATGGGTTACCATAATTGCTGAAATCCCGGATGCTTTCAAAATATCTCTAACTTCAAGGGACAAACGCTCCCTTAAGGTTATATCGAGACTGGAGAAAGGTTCGTCCATTAACAAAAGCTCCGGCCGCGGCGCCAGTGCTCTTGCCAGGGCGACGCGCTGCTGCTGGCCACCTGAAAGTTCGTGGGGGAAATGGCCGGAAACATCCGTCAAGCCCACCAGCTCCAGTAGCTCCGCCACTATTTTATCTTTTGCAACTTGTCTCATTTTATGAAGACCGAATGCTATATTTTCTTTTACGGAAAGATGAGGAAAGAGCGCATAATCCTGAAAGACCATGCCAATACGACGTTTTTCGGGCGGTATACCATCCTCTCGATTAGATACCACCGTTTTGTTAATCACAATCTCTCCTGAATCCGGAGATTCAAAACCGGCGATGGTTCGCAAAGCCGTAGTTTTGCCGCAGCCGCTGGGACCCAGCAGGCAGCCGATGTAACCTTTCTTAAGGGAGAAAGATAATTCTTTGAGCACCGGGTTATTGTCAAATGATTTGGATATATTTCTAAGTTCAAGAACCGTTTCCATTCAAAATACCTCTAATTGTTGTTTTTGTTAGGCTTCGGTTTTGCGGGTGAGTATGATCACCGGCAGCAAACCTCCCACTACCAAAGCCACGGCCGGCAGGGCCGCACGCTCCCACTCTCCTTCGGATGTCAACTCGTAAATTTTCACCGCCAGCGTGTCCCAGCCAAAAGGGCGGGTCATCAGGGTGATGGGCATTTCCTTCATTACATCGACGAATACCAGCACTGCAGCGGTAAATAATCCATTTCTGAGAATTGGAAGGTGAATGCGTCTGAGCAATGATATTCCGGTTACCCCCATGCTAATGGAAGCCTCGTCCAAATTGGGTGCTATTCTATTCATGGCGCTGCTGACGGGGTTGAATCCGGCCGCCATGAAGCGCACCATATAGGCTGCAATGACGATAAAAACGGTGCCGTGCAAGAGAGCATCCGCATCAAAACCGGAAACGGCTTTGATCATGCCGACCAGCAGGCTGTCGGCCTGGCTGATCACGACAAAAACTCCTACCGCCAGTACCGTACCCGGAAGCGCGTATCCCAGTGTAGCTATTCTAACTAATAAGCGCATGGTTTTATCCGGATGACGCCGCTGGGCGTAAGACAAAAGTAAGGCGCTGCAGGTGATGATTACGGTTGCCAGGCATGCGAAAAACAAGGAATTTCCAAGTATTTCCAGATACCGGCCGCCAAATTCTTCGTGAAAAATTTTTGCCGACCAGATCACAAGCTGTACAAAAGGAATTAAAAAGGCCGTCAGCAAAACCACAGATGCAAAAAACGCTGCTGCCCAGCGTATCGCTCCAGTCAGTTCGATGCGTTCCTCCTCCATGCTCAAACGTCCGCTTTGGGTAAATTGCATCTTCTGGCGCATTTGCTGTTCAATGATAATGACGGCAAAAACGATTATAACCAAAAGAGCGGACATCTGTGCGGCGGCGGGCAGAGAGAAAAATCCGTACCAGGCTTTATATATGGCCGTTGTGAATGTGTCATAATTAAAAATCGAAACCGCCCCGAAATCCGCCAAAGTTTCCATGAGCACCAGTAGCAGGCCGGCGGCGATCCACGGCCTGGCCATGGGGAGCGCTACCTTGAAAAACCCGGTTAATCTACTGCAGCCGAGTGACTGGGCGGCTTCCATCGCCCTTTTCCCCTGGGTTTTGAATGCACTTCTGGCCAGAAGATAAACATAGGGGTAAAGGGCCAGTGTCATAACGATAATAATACCGCCGGCAGAACGCACCTCCGGAAACCAGATCTTGTCGGCCGGTGCCAGCTTTCTGAGAAAAGTCTGAACGGGTCCTGAATAATCGAAGAGCCCCAGTGCGACAAACGCCAGAACATAGGTCGGCATCGCCAACGGAAGGAGCAAAGCCCATGAAAATGTTTTGCGACCCGGAAACTCACACACTCCCGTAAGCCAGGCCAGACTGACACCCAGAATAAACGTACCGCTTAAGACGCCTGCCGTAAGGATTAAGGTATTGGTCAAAAGATCGATAAGGAGCGTATCAGCCAGATGCCGCCAAATTTCCTTTTCGGGATGTAAGAAACTCAAAAAGATGACCGCCAGCGGAAGGGCCACAAACAGCGAAAAGCCCATAGCAAACAGTCGCCAGCCGTCCAGGTAGCAACGTATCCGTCCTAGAATAGGGAACCGTCCGGAACTGAAAAACGGCAGATCTTTTATACAAATTGAACTATCCATGTTTATTTTTCCGTTCACCAAGTTTAAAACCTTCGACTTTCAGGCGAACAGCTTTAGCATCATGATAATTTGCGGTTTAAGGTTGAAAGGTTCAGAGGTTCAGAGGTTCAGGGTTGAAAGATTCAACGTTGAACGCAGAACCCAGAACCTCTGAACGGTTACGGTATTACTTGTAACCGGCTCTATCCATCAAGCGAATGGCATCAGTCTGGAGCGCTCCGGCTTTTTCCAGATTGATGCGATTTTGCTTAAATTCACCCCAAGACGCCACGAAAGGGTGTACTTCGACCTCAGGATTGACCGGATATTCCATGTTTGCATCAGCAAAAAGCTTCTGCGCTTTTTCCGCAGAGAGCCATTCCAAAAACGATATAGCCGCTGTTTTATGCTGGGCGTATGTCGTCAGGCCCGCTCCGGATACATTGACGTGCACTCCCTTTGACTTCTGGTTCGGCCAGAAGAGTGCCAGCGGAATGGACGGGTCTTTTTTTAACAGGCGGCCATAGTAGTAAGTGTTAACGATCCCTACGTCGCCCTGGCCGGCGATGATAGCTTCCATAACCTTAGTATCACTTGAAAACGGCAAGGTTGCCAGGTTATTCACCCAGCTTTTAACTATCTTTTCTGTTTTGGTTTCGCCGTGTTCGGCAATGAGCATGGCCACCAGGGACTGGTTGTAGACTTTCTTGGAAGTTCTTAGCAGCAGCCGTCCCTTCCATTTGGGATCGGCTAAATCCTCATAGGTATTAAGCTCATGTGGTTTGACTCTTGCGGTGCTGTAGACAATCGTTCTGGCCCTTACCGACAGTCCAAACCATTTGTTATCCGGATCACGCAAGTGGGCGGGAATGTTTTTTTTCAATATAATCGAATCAACAGGTTGCAGTATCCCTTCCCGGGCGGCATGCCAAAGATTTCCGGCGTCTACCGTGATTAAAAGGTCAGCCTGCGTGCGTTTTCCTTCGGTTTTTATCCGCTGCAAGAGAACAGGAGCACTACCGGTAATATAGGTTACTTTTATACCGGTTTCTCGGGTGTAAGTATCAAAAAGCGGCCGAATCAGATGTTCTTTGCGGGCCGAATAGACGACAAGCTCTTGACAGAAAGCTGCGGGAATTATTGCTAAAAGTAAAACAGAAAAAAAGAGTGTATAAACCAAAAATTTTTTCAGAATCAGATACCTCCTTGTTATTTCAAAATTTGCGTTAATGCGACGGGTCGACAGTAGAAAATAGTAGAAAAATGATATAAGTTATATAATCCAAACTTTTAACAATGTCAAGAACAAAATTAAGCTTTATTAAATTAGTTTAAGTTTCCCTATATTTTATGGCACCTTGCTAAAAAGCAAAAATCAGGATAATAGTTCACCGCAGAGTCGCAGAGGACGCAAAGACAATGAATATTTTTCTTTCTGCTGAGAGGGCAGAAAAAAGCTATTGTTTAAAGCTCATAGAGTACTAATCGGCATGGGATGGATCTTTTTGCTTTCCGGCGTCTCTGTCCCGCTGTAGTTTGCGGGGTCAGCGGAAAGCAAAAAAAAGATAACCCTTTGCGCTCTCTGCGACTCTGCGGTG
>NZ_JAZFTO010000388.1:0-2119 GCF_036446775.1 Candidatus Desulfatibia sp. | reverse complement strand
CCGCCAGAATGGATATACAAAACCCTGTTTTTGAAATCGGAGCGGGGGGATCTTATAACAAAGAGATATACCTTAGGTGCGGAAAGGCGCATAAATACGGGTCTATCCGAATCTCTCAAACGAATTAGTGTTTAAAATTACTACTTTTATCCGCAAGCTTTTAGTTTTCCCCCTGAGGGAATGGAAGATAAAAATAGACAGAATACCTTTTAAACAAATTGTGCAAATGATACGGTGTAGTAGAAAAGTTTCCTGTGCGAGAATGGGCCCCTCAATAGCTCGTCGGAGCACAGGAAACTTTTCTGCGGCTCCTTATGCAAATTTTTTTATGGAATGTCATAGGTCCCATCCTTATTGTTAGGGTTTACTTCAAAACTTTAACAAAAGGAGGAACCTATGACAGTAAACAAGTTTATCAGAAACCTTCTAAATTTAAAAGAATTATCTGTGACCCACGTTGAATTACATGCTCGCAAACGAACGCTCGATCTGTGGGTCAAACCTTATAAAAATGGCTGCTTATGTCCACATTGCCATCGCCGTGGCCGCATTGTGCGCATTATGGATGAGTGTCGGTTATGGCGCGATCTCACCTTGTACGGATGTATGGTAATGCTTTGGTATTGTCCCAAAGAAATTATGTGCCCTACACACGGCCGAGTTCAGGAAAATATCCCGTGGGCTGATGATTATGCACGCATCACTTACCGCTTTGAATATGCCATGCTCGTCTATTGCCAAATCATGTCGCAAAAAGCTGCCGCGCAGATGCTGCACATTGCTCAATCCACCCTTTCGGACCTTTTGCATCGATCCATTGAACGCATTCGCGATGGCCATCGAATACGGGACCTTAAGGCTATTGGTGTCGATGAAATTTCATATTGCAAGGGCCATAAATATGCGACCATCGTTTATGACATTAAAAAAGCATGCGTTGTCTGGGTTGGCAAAGGTAAGGGGGAGAAGACAATCGACCGTTTTTTTAAAGAAATGCTTAGTGATTACCAGAAACGCAAAATTAAATGGGCTACCTGTGACATGAGCCAGGCTTACATCAATGCGATTGAAAATCATTGTCCTAATGTCACTCTGATCCTTGATCGATTCCATATCGTTAAAAAGCTCAATGAAGCGGTTGACGAAGTACGCAAAGAACAATGGCGCGAAGCTTCCGGCGATGAACGCAAAACTCTTAAAGGTCTTCGATGGTTGTTGTATAGACATTCATCTAAACGCTCGAAAAAAGACACATGGATACTCAACACTCTTCGGAAAGGCAACCGTCGAATCCATCGCGCATGGGTCTTGAAGGATGAATTTGAACACTTCTGGGATTATAAAACTCATTGGGCCGCTGATAGATTTATCAAACGTTGGACTACGACAGCTTTGAAAAGTCGTCTGGAGCCAATTCGTCGTTTCGTTAAAACAATTCGAAAACACATGCACCGTATTCTGCCCTATGTTGAAACCCGGATGACTAATGCCGTCGCCGAAGGGTTAAATCGAATTATTAAAATTATTAAAAATAGAGCAAGTGGATTCCGAACATTAGAAGCATTTACAGACCTGATTTTCTTAACCGTAGGTGATTTAAATATTCCTGAACAAATTCCGAAGGATTTTCGTACAATATAAATTCGTCTCAATGACAGTATTTATATGATTTTAAAGGTTGTTTACTAGTTGGGAATTCCGGATATAGCCCTTTTTTATGATCGATTGAGCTATAACTTCCTCCAAAACCATAATCTGCTGAACCACGTGTAATATTTACAGGGGCATAAGCAATAAGTCTATCAATCCCGTTATCCTGAATCATTTTTGAATCAATTACCCATTTCTTCATCCCTTGAATGACCATACTCGGAACTTTTGTGCTCAGAGGCTCCTTGCCCTTTTCAAAAACGATCAATCCTCCAGACCTAACGAGCTTCAAAATCTTTGCTTCATCTTCGCTGAAAGCTTCTAATATTTGGCTTAATACCCCACTTATGTTCAGATTGCATTTCAATAGCCCGATAATTTTATTTCCTTCCATTATTGGCACAACTATTCCCAACACATATCCTTTAACACTCTCGTCAAATCCACGATCATCAAAAAAGACTCTCCC
>NZ_JAZFTO010000387.1:0-5419 GCF_036446775.1 Candidatus Desulfatibia sp. | reverse complement strand
GGTGTCAGGGATCAGGGGTCGGAGGTCAGTGAACAGCAACGAGTAACGAGCAACGAGCATTATGGCCGCGAGCAAACAACATAAAGGGGAGGGCCACCGGCAGCGGTTGCGGGAAAAATTTCTGAAATCAGGCCTGTCGGGATTCCATGACTATGAAGTGGTTGAGCTCCTTTTAACCCTGGTCACTCCGCGAAAAGACTGTAAGACTGCTGCCAAGTCCGCCTTGCAACGCTTCAAAACGCTGCCGGGTGTACTTGAAGCGTCTGCCAAGGAGCTTTGCGAAGTCGAAGGGATCGGCCCTAAAAACCTGCTGGGCATCAAGCTGGTAAAGGCTGTTGGGGATCGGTATCTTGAGCAGAAATTAATCGAGAAAGATCTCTTGAACAACTCCAAAGAGCTGTTCGACTACCTTTACCACAGCATCAGAGACAAAAGCCGTGAATGTTTTAATGTAATTTTCCTGGATGCCAAAAACCGTGTTATTACTACCGAGACGCTCTTTGAGGGGACTTTAACTGCAAGCTCTGTTTATCCGCGGGAGGTGGTAGTTGCGGCTTTGAATCATCATGCCGCCGCCCTGATTTTTGCCCACAACCATCCTTCAGGCGATCCCGAGCCGTCGGCAGAGGATGTGGCCATTACCCGCCGGCTCGTTTTCAGCTGCAGGGTAGTTGGCATTACGGTGCATGAGCATCTGATTGTAGGTAACAACAGATATTTCAGTTTTGCGGATCAAGGTTATATCGCCCGGATGAATCGCGAGTTTGATACGCAAACTCAAAATGACTAAAATGGTGCATAACAATAAATTACCGTCGTGTTTTAGCCGGCTTGATACTGTTTTTCCAAAAGGTAAGGACGGCTTGAGGGAAACCCCGGAGAAATGCCTGTTATGTTACCACAAAACAGAATGTTTAAAAGTTGCCCTGCAGGCGACGGACGGCCTTCGCGTCCGGGAAGAATTAGTAGACAGGGCCTATGCGTCCGGTTTGATGAGTTTTCTGGAAAGGTGGTCCCAAAAAAAAGAGTTGCGGCGTAAAATAGAAGCGAAGGCCAAAGGCTGACATGGAAGGATAGGGCCATGAAAACGATCAAAGATATAGATATTGCAGGTAAAAAAGTCTTTTTCAGGGTTGATTTTAACGTGCCCCTGGATGAGCAACAGAATATTGAGAATGATACCAGAATAAAGGCAGTTTTGCCTACCCTGCAATATGCCATGGACCATAAGGCCAAGCTGATCGTGGCCTCGCATATGGGACGACCGGAGGGGAAAAAAGTGCCGGAACTCAGCCTGGCTCCCGTGGCTAAACGCCTTGGGCGGCTCCTTGAAAAAGAAGTTATAATGGCCAATGACTGCGTCGGTTCAGAAACAAGTGAATTGGTGTCGAATATGAAACTGGGTGATGTTGTTCTACTTGAGAATTTGCGCTACCATACCGAGGAGCAAAAAAACGACGATGAGTTTGCAAGGGCGCTGGCGGAACTTTGTGACGTGTATATCAATGACGCCTTTGCCGTATCGCATCGTATCAATGCATCTGTGGTCGCCATAACAAAATTTGCGCCGGTCTGCGCCGCCGGATTTTTGCTTCAGAAGGAGCTGGACTATTTCAAGCAGGCCATTGCCGATCCCATGCGCCCCCTGGTCGCCATTGTCGGCGGTTCAAAAGTGTCGGACAAACTGGGAGCGCTGGAGAACATGCTGGAGCATGTCGACAAGTTCATCATCGGCGGGTCCATGGCCAACACATTCCTGAAATGTTCAGGTCATAGTGTCGGCCGGTCAAGAGTAGAAGATAATCTTAGTGAAATAGCATGTGCCGTGATGAAGATGGCTGCTGAAAGGGGCATCAAATTCTATCTTCCGATAGATGCGGTGGTGGCGAGCCGTTTTGATCCTAAGGCTGAAATAAAGATTGTTCCGATACAGGAAATACCGCATGATTGGATAGTTATGGATATTGGTCCGGCCACGTCTTTACTATTCTCAGAGGCTCTGTACGACGCCAAGACAATTGTCTGGAATGGCCCTTTGGGCGTATTTGAAATGGATGCCTTCAGCCGGGGAACAATCGCCATGGTGCACAGTGTGGCCAACTCCTACGCGCTCTCCATCGTCGGCGGCGGCGATACGGATATCGCTCTCCACAAAACCGGGGAAATGGACAGAATAACCTACGTTTCAACAGGCGGGGGAGCTTTTCTCACCCTTCTGGAGGGTGAGACCCTGCCGGCGGTAGCTGCTCTGGATGCGGTCAATAAAAAAGCGTCCTAAAGTCCGGCATCTTTCAACCAGCCAAATTCAGCTAAAATCCATTATTCCACAATTCCATTATTCCAATTGGGGCAAAGCCCCCAAGTTCGTTTTAACTCAATTAAGATAATACCCCGTTGACGACAGCCTTAAATAATGGTATTAAAAGAAAATATCGTTATTTCAGACCTCGTCATTCACCAGATAAAAATGACCGTAGACCGTTATATACTGCGGGATTTCACAAAAATTGGACATCCGGTCGGTCTGGGTTAGGAGGTTCAGCCTGCGACGAGCTCAGCCGAGTCGGGTTAATCGCTTGGCGCTTTTTTTCTATACCATTGATTCCATAGGGGTAATTAAATGAGGGGATCAACCTCTGAACCTTTGAACATTGAACCTTTGAACCCAACTCTTTGATTAGAAATGGCGTGTTTTGTCCAAAATTTTCCCCGCAATCTGTCATTATTTATGAGGTCTATATTTATAAAAGCAGGAGAAGATATTGGCTTTCTGGAGCGTTAGAGAAGAACTTAGTCAGGCCAGCAGATTAAGGCGTTCTTATTACGAACTTTTGCGGGATGAAATGGACCGGCACATTCTTCAGTATGCGCTGATAGATTCCTATAATAATTTCCGCAGCCGCAGGATTCCCTACCCGTTTGTAGGAAAGCGCGAGCTGAAACCCCGCGCGCGCATTCCTGGAATAGAGCATAAACCTCAGAATGCTTTTCTGGTGCTTTTTGTGGAGGAGACTATCGCGGAAGCCCACAAGAAATATATACGGTTCCTTAACGTCAATAAAACCACCAAAAAAAATCTTCTCGGTTACGAATCGCTGCCGCTTTCGGGCAAATTCGAAAGAAGCCGGAAATACCTGGGGTCAGCCCATTTTATTGATTTACTGAAATTGTTGCTTCCCGTGGATTATGCTCTCCTTATCCAAAGAGATCCGGCCAGCAAGCTTAAGGATCGATACAGCCTTTCCCACTTTCACGTGCGCGTCGACTGGCCGATTGCCGATGCCGCCGAGGATCTGGCCTGCAGCCTGCGCTATATATCAAAGGACCTGTATGAGAAAGGGGATAAATACGCCGAAGATATTCAGAAAAAGTTTTTTGAATATTACTGCATGCCTGTTATGATCGGCGGCAGAAGGACTGCCGCTATTGTGGCCTCCCAGTATATGAAAAGAAGTCCGTGTATTACGACGGTGTACGCCGGCAGCAGTGAATCCAGGGCGTTGATCCGAATTTCTGAAAGGGGTGTTTCCAAATCTATTCTGATGAAGTTTACAAACGAAGAGCTGGATCAGATTGCCGCGGCCGGCAACCTTGCGCCCAGGACGTTTAAAAAAAATTATGTCGTGGAGCGTGAAAAAAAAGATGGTATCTGTATCTTTCAGGCCACCTACGCCATCACCAATCATGCCAGGCCGCCGGACGACGGCAAATTACGGGAGCTCAAGCCTGACTTAAACTGGTTGTCGGTCGGCGGGCAGCATATTCTTCCCAAACCGGGCGTATGGAAGTATCCGCCGCTGCCCCTAAATGTCATCTACACCTAATTTATCCATTATACCAATGTAAACACAGTCCTTCTGTCCGATAAGGGATGATTTGCTCTACCTATATCCATAAGAGTTTCTAAAGTGTAACTTCTTTCCGCTACCATTAATTGTGTTAGGTAAGGGGAGATGACCATGCCTTTCAAGATTTCATATTTTAAAGTTTTTGTTCTGATAACTTTGATCTTCTTGGCATTTATTCCTAATGCCGTTGCCCAATCTTTCAGCTTTGCAGGATCTTTGATGATAGCCCAGAATCAACCTGGCTGGGAAGTCTATTTTAAAGTGGCCGATCAAGAGGCGCTTAATAAGCTCAGGCAAATGACGGCCGCAGAGATTGAAGCTCTGGATACCAAACTTGCCGAGGCCCTTATTCTTTATTATGACAGAAAATTCGCCCGTGCTCTGCCTATTTTTAGGGAGATAGCGGGCCAGGTGGAGACTATGGATGTTATGTTCTGGATCGGTACAAGCGCCATGCAAGTCGGTGAGGCCCGGCTGGCCATCGAGAAGTTTAAAAGGATGCTGGAGATCGATGCCCTGCTGCATCGGGTCAGGCTGGAACTGGCAACGACATACTTTGGCATGGGGCGCTACGAGGAAGCGCGTCGGGAGCTGGAGACCGTACAGGCGGCTTCCCCGCCTCCGGGAGTGCAGCAAAACATTGAAAAGCTGATGGAGGCCATCGAGGAAAGGACCAAGAAGTTATTCTATAATCTGCGGTTTTCTCTGGGGTACTTATGGGACGACAATATCAGCTCCGGCCCCGAACAAAAGAGTTATAATGTCGCGAGCGGGATGTTTACTCCGAGTCCAACGACGGCCAAGCTAAGGGACGAGGCCCTGGTAACCAACCTGGCCGGCAACGTACTTTATGATATTGGTGTTAGAAAGAGAATGATGTGGAACACCACCGCATCCTTTTATAGCAAGGCTTATTCTGATTACAGCCAGTTCAATTACACGGCACTCGATTTCACTACCGGTCCCTGGTTGGTCTATACCCGTGACATTATCAAAATTCCCTTTGGTTATTTTGAAAGCGAATACGAAAGCGACCGGCTTTCGCAAGCTTTTCATGTGGATCCGAATTACGAGCATCATTTTAATCCAAATTTCAGTCTCAAAGGGCTCTATTCCTTTACTAACGAAAACTACTATGCAGACAATCGAGGCGATCTGGACAACAAGAACCACCTCTTTGAGCTGATACCCACCGTGTATCTGTATAATCGCAGTCATATTATCTCGGCGACTGTCGCCTACGAGAATCACAATGCCGAATCGGCCAGCTATTCCTATGCCGACCCCTATTTTGCCGGTTCTTATTTAGTAACATTTCCCAACGGAACGGAGCTTTTCTTGCGATACCAGTATGCACGCAGAGAATATGACGACAAACCGTTACTTTACAACCAGTTCCGTACGGATAAGCGCAACTCGATTACAGCGGTTGTCAGTCAGGGATTTTTAAAATACTTCTTTGCCTCTTTTGCGTTTGGTTACACAGACAATGATTCCAACTTAGAGCTGTATGATTATGATAAAACAACCTACACCATTAGTATGGGATGCAGGTTCTGACTTCCAATTGA
>NZ_JAZFTO010000386.1:0-4854 GCF_036446775.1 Candidatus Desulfatibia sp. | reverse complement strand
AGCAATGTTACATGACAACTCATGCAGAGACTGTCTGAGGTAAGCTTTGTCATGGCAGTTTTTATGTCTTCTTTTTGATGAACACTATGGCAGTTCGTGCACATAATTCCTGTGTTTGCATGTACGCTCGTCTTCCATTCATTGTATTGCTGGTGATGTATTTTTTCATGGAATGTAAAAGACGCCTCCATGTAGAACAGATATAGCGCTTTCCCCGGCCGGTAGTTGTATGCATAGCCGTAATTCTTCGGGAAACCTTCCTTATATTGGGCAACCTCGACCGTACTTGCGCCCCAGTTGTGGCACTGGCCGCAGACCATGGCGCGCAGCCGCCAGGGTAAATTTGCCGGGTTGATGATAGTTTCTTTCTCATAATCAAAGTATTCGCTGGCAGCTTTGACGTGATTTCCGCCGGGCCCGTGACAGGCTTCACAGGCTATGCCCGGGTCAGCCCAGGTCGAATCAAGATAGTTATTGATTTTGTCATAATTTATCTGGAGGCCGGTGACGTGGCAACCGCCGCATTTGAATTGCCAGATACTTTCCGAGTCGCTCCAGTATTCACCATCTCCCGGAATGTTATTATTTAGGCCGTTGAGGTCAATCCAGGTCTCCATCTTGAGATCCCACTCGACCGGAAGCACGTGAATTTCGCCGTTTGGGAATTTAGTAAGATAGTTCTGCCTCCTTCCGATACCAATAACATTAGTGATTTCATAGTTATGAAACTCCCAGTCAGGGCCGGTTGTGCTCACGTAAAACTTGCCGTCCTTTTTGAACATCGTGGTATCGACCTCTTCTCCGGCGAGTTTAGGCGACTTGTTTGAGACTTTTGCGGTTAGCTTGTTGTTTCTCTCAAAATCACCCATGACAGTATATTCATCAGCGCGTTGCATAAACTTGGAATGTAATGTATTCCTCCATGTATCATATTCCCTCCAGTGACAATCCTTACACCTCTTTGAGCCGACATACTCGGGTTCGCCGAAGGTTGGAGTTTTCATTGCTTCTGCAACCTCTACTTCCTCACGGACAGGGGGTAGATAGCCGGAAATTTTTATTGTGAAAAATATAAATAAAAATGTCAGGACAACCCAGATACCCCAATAACCGAAAAAAACGTTTTTAATATTTTCAGTAATGTTTTTGTTATTTTTAGGTCTGTTCAGTGACTTGTTCAATTTCGCACCTCCATCTATCCCATCTATCAATAACAAAAATTTCTGTAGTATTATTTGCTTTGTAGAACGCCTTATCCAGGCTTTCTAAAAGTAGGTACCGTTATTTGATACCTGTGGTCGATATCAGGGCCAATCTCCGGTTCCGGAACTGTTTCTTCCAAAGGAAGCACCTTTATCAGCACTATGTAAAGAAACAGTGCCCACGCTATTATACCCACCACCACGGCCATCTCGGGTACTGTCGGCATGTAATATATCTCGCCCATCCCCGGGAACAGCGGAGCTGTCTGGGCTACTATTATCAAATTAAAACGATACGCTATTATGGCTATTACAGTTAGAGATGAAGCCATAGACAGTCCTTTGATAGTCCTTCCCCGTTTAAAGAGCAGTATTAACATAGCGACAAACAGGCCGGCGGTATTAATAATAAACAGGGGCGCAAATCTGCCTGTCAGAAGGTGCCATATTTCTAATCCCGCGGGCTTCCCGGCGTAAATCATCACAACAAAGTCAAAGAAGTCGAGGAATAATGTTATTATTATAAAGAGTGCCAGAAGTTGGCCCATGTGACTGAGGGTCTCTAAGCCGACAAGTTCGCTCTTGTTTATCTTTGAAGTAATTATTGCGACTAAGATCATTACGGCAGTGCCTGAAGCCAGCGCTACAACTACAAAATGCGGCGGCAGCAGAGGCGTATTCCACATTTCCCTGGCTGATACAAAGGCAAACAGGGCTCCATGAGGGGCATGTACTACCATAAGGGCGAAAAGAAGTGCCAGAATAGCCAGCACCTTTGCAATCTTCTCTTCCATGTCGCTCCCCACGCCCCCGCTTAGTGTGATTTTTACCGCGTAGTACAACTCTCCCAGCAACAGAGCACCAAACAAAACATAAGTCATCGACGTATAAACCAGCGCCGAAGTCGGATTTCTAATCACAGCGGGTAGCAGCATTGTCCTAAAAGGATTTCCAACGTCGGCCAAAAGGAACAACACCGCGGACATCAGGGACAAGATCCCTACCAGAATGGCGCGTGTCCCGAGGGGTTTGTAGTCATCACGCCCAAAGCCGGATATCAGCAATCCTATTATGCTTGCGCCTGCGCTGGTGCCTACACAGAAGACAAAACCTACTATAAACACTCCCCACGGCACCAGGTCGCTTGAGCCGGTGATCCCGACTCCCTTTACAAACATGATGAGCACAAAATTGTAGCCGCCCCAGGCTGCTATTATCAGCAATAATGTAAGAAAGGCGTGAAGCGCCTTACTGGTCTCTTTCATTATCTTAACCCCCTGATTCCTTTTGGGGGAGGCAATGGTTTATACCACCTCATCTTTTTCTCGCTGCGCTGTGTTAAGTACCATATCAGGGGAACGGTATTAAGTTCCTCTTTAAGCCTGAAATTCCGTTCGGATGCAATTAATTTTGAAACTTTGCTGCCGGGGTCGTTGAGGTTTCCGAAGATTCTGGCCTTATTCGGACACGCCTCCACGCATCGTGTAAACTTACCTTTTCTGGTACGGTGTACACAGAAAGTGCACTTTTCCACCACACCCTCTTCGCGCAACGGCACTAAGGGATTTCTACGCTCAAGGGGTATCTCAGGCTCCCACCAGTTGAATCTTCTGGCCTGGTAAGGACATGCCGTCATGCAATACCTGCATCCGATACATTTTTTATAATTTATCATGACGATGCCGTCAGGATCTTTGTATGACGCTCCGGTCGGACAAACCTTAACACACGGCGCGTGGTCGCAGTGGTTACACTGCACAGGCAGATACCATTTGTCTTTGCGGAGCTTTGTGTACATCATTGTTGTGCCCCTTTCGGGTATTTTCGGGGAATGGTAATAGCCGCTTACGCCTGTCTTGGATTGAGTTTGAAACACCATTATATATGGAGGGGAGATGGTATCGGGAACATTGTTCTCCAGTTTGCAGGCATACATGCACCGCCTGCAGCCAATACACTTTCCGAGATCAATCACCATCCCGAATTTGGCTCCGGGGATGACCTCCAGCGCCTCTTCAGGCTCTGTAGGATTAAACCCGGTTATCCGTTCGATAATATCGCCCACTACCCGCAATTGTGGGGGCCAAAGAGCGCTGCCTCCGGCTACAGCGGCGAGTTTAACAAATTCTCTTCTGTTCAGTTTTCCCATTTCTTTGCAAATGTCCAAAATAAGGGGATGTTTGGCGGAGCTTATTCAGATTTCTTTTTAGATCTCTTCATAAATGCTTCAATTAAATCCATAGGTATAGGTATAGGAGCTAATATTGTTGAGTTACTCTCAGTAGCTACTTCAACTATCGTCTGAAGATATCTAAGTTGCAGTGCTATCGGTTCGGTTCTAATTATTTTGCCTGCATCTGTGAGTTTTTGAGCCGCCTGCTGTTCACCTTCGGCATGAATGATTTTTGCCCTTCTTTCTCTTTCCGCTTCTGCCTGTCTCGCAATGGCCCTCTGCATCCCTTCCGGCAAATCAAGATTTTTTATCTCGACATGTGAAACCTTTATTCCCCAGGGTTCGGTCTGCTCATCGATGATATGCTGAAGTGTTGTATTTAATTCATCCCTTTTGGCAAGGAGTTCATCAAGATGGCTCTGCCCTAAGACACTCCTCAGGGTTGTTTGAGACATCTGTGATGTAGCGTAATTGTAATCTTTAATTTGTGTTATACATAAATCAGGGGCAACCACCCTGAAATATATAACAGCACTTACTTGGACCGATACGTTGTCTTTGGTAATTACATCCTGTGTAGGCACTTCAATCGCAACCGTCCGCAGGCTTACTCTAACAAGACTATCAATAACCGGTATGATTATTACAAGACCAGGTCCCTTTACAGGAAGTAACCTGCCAAGCCTGAAGACAACACCCCTTTCGTATTCTCGTAAAACAAAAATTGAAACTGAAAAAAAGTAAATACCCAGTATAAACGCCAACAACAAAAACCCTATTGAAGTTATTTGGAGCATTTAATCCCTCCTTTCTTTATTCTTTATTGTAACTATTTCTTTTAATTGGAATCTTCCCTGCACTCCAAAATTCGGCGGGACTATAAAATGCTTGACTACTGCCAACACTGCCATTAAACCTATAATCAACCAGAGTGGTCTCAACACATGAGTCTGCTACCTATTCCTCTTCGTTAATAGACTTTATCCAGTAAAAAAGTTCGTCCGGATCAACCGGCTTATTAAGACATACATAAATATGGTAGCATATGGCTTCTCTTAAAGTCGGATTGTAGTGCTGTTTGGACATGCCTAAAAAATAGACCCCGGGGTAATTAATTGATAAATTCCTGATGGTGGAATTATCGATAGCTGCATGTTCAATGTCCACCATAACTGCCAGGCAAGTATTTTTTTGAAGGTATTTTTCCAGGCTGTCCAAAGAAGACACCGGGATCGCGTGATAATGCTTTTCTCCCAGCATGGCGCACAGCTCCAGACAATGTTTGTCATCAGTGTCGAGCACAACTATTTCTTTCCGCATGACCCGCTTGCCCTAAACTTTAATCCACAGATTTCGCAGATTACACAGATTGCAATGAATACGCGATGAAGGTTGCGGAATCTGTCGGGTTTAATTCCCCGCAGCTTGCTGCGTTAAGATAGAAAATATCATTTGTTGATACCCCGTGGCTTGCCGCGG
>NZ_JAZFTO010000385.1:0-2599 GCF_036446775.1 Candidatus Desulfatibia sp. | reverse complement strand
GCCAAGGATGCGGTAATTGTGAAGAAAGCTGTCAGGTCGGTGCGGTGAGCGTTTCTGAAAAAGAACAGTACGCTGTTGTAAACCTGGACCGCTGTCTTGGATGCGGCGTTTGTGTCTCTAACTGCCCGACTGAATCAATATTCCTTTTGAAAAAACCTACCGAAGTAATACCACCACAAACACGTGAAGAACTTGCTGATATTATAATGGACAGGAAGAAAGGTAGATTCGGGAAATTAATGTTGACAGGAAAACTTTATTTAGATGCTGTCCGAACAGGACAGACTCATCTTTTAAAATAATGAGGAAAACCATTCGGTGAGTTAAACCTAATGCAAAACTTCCCTTTTTGCCCGATTTCGGCACCGGCCTGAAATATTTTACGCCGGTTCGCGCCAGATTTCGAGTATGGTAAGATCATCGCTGGCCTTGGCGGTTCCCTGCCAGGCTTTGACTGAGTCCAACAGACCCTTCCCCCAAGGTGGACCGTTTGTTTTTTGAATATAGTCTATCAGGCGGCGGTTGCCAAACAACACAACTTCCTCATTTTCCGCTTCAGTGACACCGTCAGATAGAAATAGAATCGATTCGCCCGGTGACAAGGTGATCTCTTTATTCTCGTATTTAGCCCCCGGCACAATTCCCAATGATGGCCCCTTCAACTCCGGAACCTTTCCCAGTCCATCTTTGCTAATCCATAATGGGGGCAAATGGCCCCCGCGTGCAAGCTGTATCCTACCGGTTGCGGGCCAATATCTTCCAATAATTATCGTGGAGAAAAATCCCTCTTCGGCCATCAAGTCATGCATTGCATTGTTTACGGTCTCGAGCAGCTTGTCTACCTCGTCGTGCAAAAGCGCTTCCTCCCGGATCCTTGACCATAATGCCACCATAATCAGCGCAGCAGGCAGACCTTTGTCGGCAACATCTGCCACGTAAACCAACCAACTGCCGTCGGTCATGGGGATCAAATCGTATAAATCCCCGCCCACAAAAGATGCCGGTAGCGACACAGCCCAAACATTGCTTCCAGTTTCCATTTCCGGAAGTTTCGGCCAAAAAAGCGATTGGATCTTGGATGCGGCTTCCATCTGAATTTGCAATCTTTGCTGCTTGAGTCTGGTTTCAAGCAGCCTGGATCTTATTATAGCTATGGCAGCCAAATGTGCAAAGCTCTCCAAAAGCTCTAGATCTTCTGCATCGAAGCATTGCTTTTCCTTGGAATTGAGAACATTGATCACACCGAGGAGTTCTTCATTATAAACCAGAGGTACACAAAGTAAATTGCGGGTGATAAAGCCTGTCTGTTTGTCAGCCTGCTTGGAAAATCTTGGATCTTGCTGAGTATCTTTAATTATGAGGGATTTGCGGTTTTCTGCGACCCAGCCTGCTATTCCCTCTCCCATTTTGAGCTTAACGGAAATCTTCAGGATTTCTCCACCGGCCTCGCCGATAACCTCATCCGCAACCGATGCGAACTCTAAAACGTCGCGTTTTGGATCGTAGAGCATCAGCGATGAGGCTTCTGCGGCAGTTACATTCTTGGCGAGATCTAACAGCCTCGGAAACAATGCATCCAGAGATTCGATGTCGGCAAGATATTGATTGGCTTCAATCAGTTTTTTCAGTCGCTTGGCGACGTTGATTGCGCCGCGGCCGTAATTGTCATTGATCATAATTATTTCTCTTATAACTTAGCAATATCCCGGCTTTTATTTCTAATAAGCCATTTATGGATGGAAACTAACTCAATCCGACTCATCAGATAAATATCATTGCAAACGAGATTTGTAAATCTTCAATTTTTCAGGTTTTCTTTTTTGTGGCTAAGGATGGTTTCCGTCTTTTGAGGTCGCCCGATTCGCAAGAGGACCGTCTTTTCTCCACACCCAGCATGTATCAACAAGGTAATTTTTCACTATAGCCGGTGAAACCACATCTTCGCTTGGTTTTCTGGCATTGAAAATCCAGAAACCCTGCATTACAGCCGGTGCTATTGCAAATAAAAGTGTTGTCAAATGTGAACATTTCTTGTTTTCATTTAAAATTTTTTTCACTTTCCGTGTAAAACCGGGTGCTATTTTCAAACCTTTGATCGCGTCGAGACTGTTGGATGTTTCCTGGCACCAATCGTAAGGAATGCCCGGCATTTCAACCTTTATTTCCTTGATGGTAAGCGACGAACACTCAATGACCATCTGCACAACCATATGGTGTACCGTGTGAGGAGGATGCTTTTTCCCGGAAACATAGATAGGTGTCAAAGTATCCTCCTTGAGTTGCCCCTCAACAAGAATATTTTTTTCACCGTATTCATAAGTGGAGATTTCAATATTTCTGGTGTGAATTTTTTTACCCTTACGTTGATTATCCAAGCACATAATTTCCTCCGGTAGTATGTAATTTTAATCGGTATCGTAAAGGATTGATGGTAAAACGTCAATTAATTCTGGGGATTTAAGAAAGGGGACGTTTTTTTAAAGGTCTTGCTATTTGATTTGCCGGATTTCTTTACTCAACTCAGCTAATTTGTCGATTAATTTGTTCCGTTTAACAATTAATGTAGCCTTTTTAAAAGAAATCACAGAATCTTTGGGCA
>NZ_JAZFTO010000384.1:0-2634 GCF_036446775.1 Candidatus Desulfatibia sp. | reverse complement strand
GTTCACCGCAGAGTCGCAGAGGACGCAAAGACAATGAATATTTTTCTTTCTGCTGAGAGGGCAGAAAAAAACTATTGTTTAAAGCTCATAGAGTACTAATATGATGATGGATATCAATAAATTAAGCAGTAGAATCATCGGAGCGGCTATAGAGGTACACAAAGCCCTTGGACCTGGTTTGCTTGAATCCGCATACGAAGAATGCATATGTTACGAGCTGAGTATAGGAGGCTTATCATTAGAAAGACAGAAGCCTTTAGCTGTCCAGTATAAGGGGATAAATCTGGATTGTGGCTACAGGCTGGATGTAGTTGTTGAAGATGCAATCATACTTGAATTGAAATCATGCGAGAAGATTGAGCCGATTCATAAGGCCCAGCTTTTGACATACCTTAAATTATCTGGCATTAAATTGGGACTACTTTTAAATTTCAATGTGACCCTTATGAGAGAGGGCATAGTGCGAATTGTAAATGAATTAGAAGAATAATCGGCATGGGATGGATCTTTTTGCTTTCCGGCCTTCCTGCCCTGTGGAATGCGAAGCTTATTCCTCTGGGGTAAGCGGAAAGCAAAAAAAAGATAACCCTTTGCGCTCTCTGCGACTCTGCGGTGAACTATTACAGATTATAGAGCTCCAACATGGATTCTGTCAGGCATCTCATTGAAATCGCGCTTAAAGAAGATATCGGTCCCGGGGATATCACCACGGAAAACCTCATTGCTCCGGACCTTGAAGGTTCAGGTGTAATTTTAGCGAAAGAACCCCTGGTTATCGCCGGACTGGATGTAGCCCGGCAGGTTTTTGAACATCTTGACCCTGAAGTTATCTTCAAATCAGACTACAAGGATGGCGATGCCGTCGTCGCCGGAGATATGGTGGCGCATGTTGAAGGAAAACTGCGTGCACTCTTGATGGGCGAGCGTACGGCCCTGAATTTTCTTCAGCGTCTCTCGGGAATTGCCGGCCATGTGCGTTCATATGTGGATGAAGTCGGTAAAACAAAAGTTCGCCTGGTCGATACACGCAAAACAACTCCGGGATGGAGGATTTTGGAAAAATATGCCGTGCGTATCGGCGGCGCGCATAATCACCGCATGGGACTGTATGACGGCATATTGATAAAAGATAACCACATTGCAGTCTGCGGCGGTGTTAAAAAGGCCGTGGAACGTATGCAAAAGCACAGGTCCCATCTTTTAAAAATTGAGGTGGAGGTTTCAGAGCTTTACCAGGTTAAGGAAGCTCTGGGCGCCGGTGCCGACGTTATCATGCTCGACAACATGAATATTGCGCAGATCAGGGAAGCTGTAGGGATAGTTGACGGCAGGGCCATGGTGGAAGTGTCCGGAGGAATCACTAAAAGCGGCCTGAAGCAGTTGGCAGATACCGGTGTTGATATCATTTCTGTCGGGGCGCTTACCCACGCTGCCAGAAGTGTGGATCTTAGTATGCAAATAAAGAGTTTCCAAACATAAATGGCTATTTTCCCGATGAGCGGCGTTCTCCGCGGGTTTCCGCCCTCGACGTACAGACGTACGCCTCGGGCAAAAACCCTTGTGCGGCCTTGCTCATCGAAAAAATATCTCATTTATGAATTGGAAACTACGCAGTGATCAAATGTATTTATGGATGGGCACTAATTTATATTTATTTAAGCTATAAAATCGCGTCGCGATTTTATAGCTTAAATAATTATTATGATACCGATTCGAGACACAATCCCTTCTAAAAATTATCCGGTCGTTAACAATGCAATCATCGGCATTAATGTTATAATTTTCCTTGTGCAGATGGCCCAGGGCCCCGGTTTAGAGCGTTTCATCTATGTGTACGGCCTGGTTCCCGCGCGTTACTCGACTCCCCATATTTCTTCCTACTTCAACTGGTTCCAACAGGTTTTTTCCGTCATTTCCTATATGTTTCTGCATGGCGGGTTCTGGCACCTTCTGGGGAATATGTGGTCTTTGTATATCTTCGGCGATAATGTGGAAGACCGCTTAGGGCCTTTTCGCTATCTGGGATTCTATCTGATTTGCGGTATCATGTCCGGTCTTGCCCATCTGATTTTCAATTTTCATTCAACCGTCCCTACTATCGGGGCCAGCGGGGCCATCGCGGGAGTCATGGGAGCTTACCTGATACTTTATCCACAATCAAAAATTTTGACTTTAATCCCGATCATCTTTATCCCCTGGTTTGTAGAAATTCCCGCCTTTTTCTTTTTAGGGTTCTGGTTTGTAATGCAGTTTATTAATGCTGCCGGCAGCCAAGGCGCTGCCGGCGGCGTTGCCTGGTGGGCCCATGTGGGCGGTTTTGCCTTTGGTATCATCTTTTTAAAGCTTCTTTTTCTTTTGCCTGAAACCGGTGTCAGCCATAAAATACGCAAGGTCACCGCCAAAAGAAAGACCGAGCGCCTGCAAGTTATTCGCCCCATTGGTCCGGGAAGCGATCCCCACCTTTACGGTACAATTGCGATCACATCCTTTGAGGCATCGACCGGTACCAGCAAACTGGTAAACATCCCCTGGGGGTTTAAAAAACGTCTGGTTAGAGTGGTTGTTCCGCCGGGAGTGAAAGAGGGCAGCAAGCTGCGGTTAAAGAGTATGGGAAAAATTGCACCCGACGGCCAA
>NZ_JAZFTO010000383.1:0-7925 GCF_036446775.1 Candidatus Desulfatibia sp. | reverse complement strand
CCTTGTTTGGAATTTGAGACTTGGAATTTGTGATTTATTTGAAATTTGGTGCTTGTGATTTGTTATTTATTTAATGTTTGGTGCTTGGAATTTGTGATTTTAGACACAAAACTCCAAGGCAGAGCCAGATATCTCTGACCTGGCTCTCCGAGGCGTAGGCTCTACGAGCCGGAGGCCCAGAGGATCAGGTTTTTCAGGACTAAATAAATCTATGTATCTTAAAAAATATCACATACATTTTGTCGGCGTTGGCGGCATCGGCATGAGTGGAATTGCCGAACTTCTGCTCAACCTGGGCTACAAGGTGTCCGGATCCGACGTCAGCACTTCTGATCTGACCCGGCGCCTGCAAAGCTTAGGGGGAGTGATATATGAAGGTCATGCTGCCAAGCAAATTAAAGGGGCCGATGTTGTGGTAACATCCGCGGCCATCGTTCCCGATAACCCTGAAGTTATGGCCGCCGCCCAAGCGTCGATCCCGGTAATACCCAGGGCCGAAATGCTGGCTGAACTGATGCGTTTAAAGTACAGCATAGCGATTGCCGGCGCCCACGGCAAAACATCGACCACTTCCCTGGTAGCTGCCGTGCTGGACAAAGGCGGGCTGGATCCCACGGTGGTCATCGGCGGCAAACTCAAAAGTATCGGGATCAATGCGCTGCTTGGAGAGGGGGATTTTATCGTGGCTGAAGCGGATGAAAGCGACGGCTCTTTTCTGAAAATGTCTCCCACCATAGCGGTTGTAACGAATATAGACCGGGAGCATCTCGATTTTTACAAAGACCTAAACCACATCAAGGAAGTATTTTTAAGCTTCATCGACAGAATCCCGTTTTACGGTCTGGCGGTTCTATGCCTGGATGATGAACCCATACAGGATATAATTCCCAAAATAAAGAAGCGCTTCACAACTTACGGAGTCAGTTCCCAGGCGGATATCCAGGCCAAAAATATTGAATCCAAAGGGCTAAAGAGCAGGTTTGCCGTCAAACACCTTGGCGAGCAATTAGGAGAAATCTCGCTTAATCTGCCTGGTATCCATAACGTTTACAACGCCATGGCAAGCATCGCCGTGGGACTTGAATTAGGTATCGATTTTGAAGTCATCAAAAACGCCCTGGAAACCGTTCAAGGCGTGCAGCGCAGATTGGAAATCAAGGGAATCGCCCGAGACATTACTGTTATTGACGATTACGGCCATCATCCCACTGAAATCAAATTTACGCTGCTGGCCGTCAAGGAAAGCTGGCCGGACCAGCGCATCGTTGTGGTGTTTCAGCCGCACCGCTACACCAGAACCCAGGCACTTTTTGATGATTTTACACGTTCGTTCTACCAGTCGGATATGCTGGTAGTGCTGCCGATCTATGCCGCCAGTGAAAAAGCAATCAAAGGCGTTGACAGTCAATTGTTGTTTGAAGAAATTCGAGCCCACGGCCACAAAGATGTCGTCTTCATGCCAAGTTTTAAAGCAGCTGTTTCCCATTTAAAACAGACTTTAACCGCCGGCGACATCCTGCTTACCCTGGGTGCCGGCGATGTTTACAAACTGGGAGAGACATTACTGAAAGAACTATAAAAATGTTACTCGATTCTGAATCCAAAAAATGGCTGGCCGATCATTGCGGCGCCGGCATCAAATTTGACGAACCAATGTCCAAGCATACATCGCTGCAGGTCGGCGGGCCGGCTGAAGCCTATTTTGTACCTGGAAACATTGAAGCGCTTAAATCACTGATCAATTGGGCCTGGCAAAAGGACATTCCATATCTGATTGTCGGCGACGGTACAAATCTGTTGGTAAAAGACAGCGGGATAAAGGGCATCGTCATAGCACTGACCAAGTGTCTGCAGGCGATTACCAAAACCGATAATGAGCAGGAAGAAGTTGTCGTTACCGCCATGGCCGGTGTTCGCATGCAGGCTCTTTGCCGCTTTGCCCTTGAGCATGGTCTTGCAGGTCTCAATTTTGCCCTGGGAATTCCCGGCACCGTGGGCGGCGGCATTATGATGAATGCCGGCACGGCTTACAGCTGGATCGAAAATGTCCTTGAGGCCGTCACAGTGCTTTTGCCAAATGGTCAAATCCAGGAAATTACACGGGATCGGCTAAAATTTTCATACCGTAATCTCTCATTGAACATGGGACTAAACCAGGAATTTCAGGCGCATCCCGTTATTATCGACGGCTCTTTTTGCCTGCATCCGGCAGATCCTGTCAAGCTCAAAGCCGAAGCCAAGAAAATTTTAAAGATGCGCATAAAAAGACAGCCCATCGGTTACCCCAGTGCCGGATGCTTCTTTAAAAACCCGGCCGACGGCAAGACAGCGGGGCAGCTGATTGACCTGGCCGGACTGAAAGGCAAAGCAATCGGCGGCGCCGAAGTTTCATCAAAACATGCTAATTTTCTCGTCAACACCGGCCAGGCGACTGCTGCAGATTTTCTGGCGCTGATGGAATTTGTTCATGAGACCGTACTAAAAATGTTTGATATCGATCTTGAAAGCGAGGTCAAAATTGTTGGAGCGTAATCGTACCCGTAGAAACTTTTATAAAAACAGCACCGCCAAACAACAGGCTAAAATTATGGAATACTTTAAAGCCAGTCTAAAAATATCGGCCGGGATTGCTGCTTTGCTGCTGGTAAGCTTTATTTTTATTTTTGGTTACGATTTTCTGACGCAAACTGACTATTTCAAAACCGAAAGCTTCAGCGTTACCGGAATCGACAAGCTTACCAAAGAGCAAGTTCTGAAACAAGCCCGGCTTGACAAGGGTGTCAATATTCTTTCCGTAAATCTATCAGAAGTTAGAAAAAGACTGACAGCCCATTTATGGATCGCCGAGGCAGAAGTCAGCCGGGAACTCCCTTCAAAAATACACATCAGAATAAAGGAGCAAAAAGCCCTGGCCGTCATAGATCTGGAACGCAAATTTTTGATCAATACCGCCGGAGAAATATTTAAGGAAGTGTCGGCTACGGATCCGGACAACCTGCCGGTCGTCAGCGGCCTTGAATTTTCAGACATCAACGTTTTGGAAGAAACCCGCAGTCTGCCGTTTGATGCTGTCATGCAAGTTTTGAAGTTAGGACAAAACCCGAATAGTCTGCTTCCCAACACCCTTATCAAAAGAATTCATATTGACAGAGAAATCGGTTTGACCATTTACGCTCCGGCCTTTGCGTCCGGCATGATCAGCACCATTAAGCTCGGATATCACAATTATCCCGGCAAGTATGCCGGGCTTAAAACTGTTTTGGCCTATATAAAAAAAAGAAACGAGCTTTCACGGCTGGTTTCAATCGACCTTAACAACTTAGATCGTATTGTTGTTCTTCCAGTCAGCAATGAATCACCTGCCAGTGACCAAAAGGAGGTTTAAGATGCCGGGAAAGGAAAATCTTATTGTCGGTCTTGATGTCGGGACAACCAAAATTTGTGCCGTGGTTGGAGAAATTTCCCAAAAAAACATAAATATTATCGGTATCGGCACGCATCCCTCTATCGGTCTGCGCAAAGGTGTGGTTGTGGATATTGAATCTACGGTGGAATCGATTCAAAAGGCTATTGAAGAGGCGGAACTTATGGCCGGTTGTGAAATTTCATCCGTTTACGCCGGCATTGCCGGCGGTCATATCACCGGGTTCAACAGTCGCGGAATCATAGCGATAAAAGGACCTGAAGTGACGAAACAGGATGTGGAGCGCGTCATTGATGCCGCGCGCGCCGTGGCCATCCCCATGGATCGCGAAGTTATTCATGTGCTGCCCCAGGAATTTATCGTTGATGAACAGGGCGGCATCAAGAACCCCGCGGGCATGTCCGGAGTACGGCTGGAAGCTAAGATACATATTGTAACCGGTGCCGTTACCTCTGCCCATAACATCGTTAAATGCGCCAACCGGTCAGGACTTGATGTATGCGATATAGTCCTCGAATCTCTGGCTTCGGCTGAAGCCGTGCTGACCGATGAAGAGAGGGAACTGGGCACGGCCCTGCTGGATCTTGGCGGCGGAACGACCGATCTGGCAATTTTTTCTCAGAAAAACATCAAGCACACATTTGTACTTTCTTTGGGCGGCAACAACCTTACTAACGACATTGCCATCGGGCTGCGCGCACCGCACTCCGAGGCCGAAAAGATCAAGAAAAAATACGGAACCTGTCTGCCCCATAATATCGGCAACGAAGAAACCATTGAAGTTCCGGGAACGGGTGGACGCGAGTCCAGGAAACTTCCCAGGCAGATATTAGGCGAGATCCTGGAACCTCGTGTGGAAGAAATCTTTTCACTGGTAAGAAGGGAAATCTATCGGGCGGGAATGGAAAACCTCATCAATTCGGGTGTGGTTTTAACCGGAGGGTCATCACTGCTGGACGGCTGTGTCGAAATCGCCGAATCGATTTTCGATCTACCGACCCGTCTGGGTACGCCCCGGGGGATCAGCGGCCTTGTCGACGTCGTCAACAATCCCATGTATGCCACCGCTGTTGGGCTTGTTTTATACGGCGCCCGCGTGATGCCCGAAGAGAAATTCAGAATTCGTGACAGCAACATTTTCAACCGTATCATGGCCAGGATGAAAAAATGGTTCAAAGATGTAATGTAACAAGTTGCGCGTTGCGGGTTACGAGTTACGAGTTAAAGACTTATGAATACTTAACCCGCAACGCGCAACATGGAACACGCAACAGCTTCCAATCATTACAGGTAGTTCGTTAGGGATAGTTAAATCATCAATAAACCGAAGTTTAAGAGCAACATAAACAACTGACAGGAGGTGGGGGAAATGACTTTTATATTTACGGAAAGCGACAATTCAGCAACAATTAAAGTTATTGGTGTTGGTGGTGCCGGTGGCAATGCGATTAACAACATGATCGCGTCCAATCTCAAGGGCGTGAAATTCATCGCCGCCAATACGGATGGCCAGGCTCTTGAGATCTCAAAGGCATCCGTCAGGCTGCAAATTGGTGAACAACTCACCCAGGGACTCGGCGCCGGTGCCAATCCTGAAATCGGGCGGGATGCCGCGCTTGAAAATGCCGATGCCATCCGCAGCGCACTCGAGGGCAGCCACATGGTGTTTATCACAGCAGGGTTCGGCGGCGGCACCGGCACCGGTGCAGCACCGGTTATCGCCGAAATCTGTAAAGAGATCCAAGCCCTGACTGTTGCGGTGGTGACAAAACCCTTTTCGTTTGAAGGCCGCAAAAGGACCAGACAGGCCGAAGAGGGGATTAAAGCCTTACGGAAAGTCGCCGATACCGTCATCACCATACCCAATGACCGGCTGAGAGGACTTGCTTCCAAAAAAACCACAATGATTGAAATGTTTAGAAAAGCCGATGAAATTTTGCTCCATTCGGTTAAGGGGATTACCGATTTAATCTTTATGCCGGGGCTGGTCAATCTCGACTTTGCCGATGTAAAAACGACCATGTCCAAGGCCGGAATGGCGATTATGGGCATCGGCAGCGGCAGTGGTGAAAATCGGGCCATCGAGGCCGCTGAGAATGCCATATCCCATCCGCTTCTGGAAGACATTTCCATCAAAGGTGCCAAGGGTGTGCTGATGAACATCACCTGCAACAGCGATTTGACCATGGAAGAGATGACCGAAGCATCCGACCGAATTTACAATGAAGTCGGTGAAGATGCCGATATTGTCTGGGGAACCGTCATTGATGACACTTTAGGAAACGAAATGAACGTCACCGTAATTGCAACGGGAATCGGTTCCGAAGATGAGCCTGACGTACAAGATCGCAGCTTTGGAGGCAAAGTCAGGGATATCACACCGAGTGACATGCAAACCAGCGTCAACTTTGATGAGCCCACCTTTATCCGCCGTAAACATGCGGTTGGTGAAGACAGCGGAGGCACCTACCGCGGATATAAGGGGATTATCATCGACAACAACGACCTGGACGTGCCGACCTTTTTGAGAAAAAAGGCTGATTGAGGGTTAAGCATTGACGAGCGGCAATAAAATACCGGATACTGAATTTTAGTTGGAGCGCGCCGGCTTCGCCATAGTGCCTTAGCTACGACGGCTGAAAGCTCAAGCTACGACGGCTGAAAGTGGAAATTCCGACTCAGCGGTGCTCCGGGAAGCTTCAAAAGTTTGACTCGTTTGTTCAGTATTCAGCCTTTTAAAACGTTCGATGGTCAATCTTCAATGGCAAGGAAAACCGACAAATCTCGCCGGAAACCGTCACAATCAGAGACAGAGATCGGGACTATCCGCAAAAACTGGCACGGACGCCTCAAAGTCGCGCTGGTTTATCCCAACAAATATCACATTGGGATGTCCAATCTCGGTTTTCAGACTCTTTATGACCTTTTGAACAGAATTGAGCACGTCGTATGCGAACGGTTATTCCTGCCGGATGATGCCGGGTCGCATACCGGGCGCTTATTGACCGTTGAATCTCAAAGGCCGCTGGGCGATTTTGATATCATCGCCTTTTCGGTTTCATTTGAAAATGACTACCCCCACCTTCTTACGATTCTCGAAAAGGCGGGACTCCCCCTGCGATCCAGTGACCGAGCAAGCCCTCACCCGCTGGTTATCGCAGGGGGAGTTTCCTTTTTTTCCAACCCCGAGCCAATAGCAGATTTCATCGATTGTTTTCTCATCGGGGAAGCAGAACCCATGCTTGCCCTTTTTTTTGACACCGTCTCTTTGGACCTGCGCGGCCAAGACCGCCGGGCTTTGCTTGAAACTCTGGCCCGCAACGTCCCGGGTCTTTATGTGCCGGCCTTTTACCAGGCTCTTTACAACCCGAACGGAACGCTTAAGGTCTTTGAACCGACTGCGGACGTACCCGCCGGCATCAAGCGCATGTTTGTCAAAGACCTCTCGGACACACCTACCTGCAGTGCTATTGTAACCCCGGACACAACCTTTAAGCAAAAATACCTGATCGAGGTCAGTCGGGGATGTGTCCATGGCTGCCGTTTTTGCAGCACCGGTTTTATTTACCGGCCGCCCAGATTCCGGCCCCCCGCACTTCTAAAAGAATGCCTGCAAACCGGCAGTTCGATCTGCAACCGGATCGGCCTGGTGGGTGCCGCGGTTTCAGATCTTCCGCAGATCGACAAAATTTGCAGTCAAGTGCTGCAAACCGATACGCACCTGTCGTTCAGTTCTTTAAGGGCCGACGCGCTTTCCCCTGAACTGCTGGCCGTGCTCAGGCAAAGCAACGTCAAGACGGCAACAATTGCGCCGGACGCCGGCTCCCAGCGGCTGCGCACGGTGATCAACAAGGGTCTGTCAGAAGAGAACATCCTCAATGCCGCCGAGACCCTGGTAGCCAACAACATCCCCAATTTAAAACTCTATTTCATGGTCGGGCTTCCCACGGAAACCATGGAGGATGTCGAAGCCATTGTAAGCCTGTGCAAAAAAATCAAGCATTGCTTCCTCAAGTCGAGCCGGGCGCGAAAACGGATCGGAGAGATAACCGTAAGCCTGAGCTCGTTTGTACCCAAGCCGCACACCCCCTTTCAATGGGTTGCCATGGATGACGTGCCCGCCCTGAAAACAAAGATCAAGCACGTTAAAAACGGTCTGAAAAAAACAGCCAACGTGCAAGTCCACGCCGACATCCCCCGCTGGTCTTACATCCAGGGGCTGCTGTCACGCGGCGACCGCCGGGTTTCCCAAATACTTTTGCTGGCGCATCAA
This sequence comes from Candidatus Desulfatibia sp., assembly GCF_036446775.1. NCBI lineage: Bacteria > Pseudomonadati > Thermodesulfobacteriota > Desulfobacteria > Desulfobacterales > Candidatus Desulfatibia > Candidatus Desulfatibia sp. The sequence goes on along the minus strand of NZ_JAZFTO010000383.1, from coordinate 228 downwards.
AACCAGGGCAACTGGCCCCAGACTTTTAAAGCCTCGGCGCTGAACCCTGATTTCTACGTACACCGCGAACGCGCTTTGGACGAATTGCTCCCCTGGGATTTTATCGATCATGGTATTGAAAAATCATTTCTGGCGCGCGAGTACAAACGCGCTCTTAACGGCAAACCCTCCCCGCCCTGCCCCATCAAAGACTGCACCGTCTGCGGCGTCTGCAAAGCAAATCCGTAA